>JAHFDQ010000283.1 GCA_023248915.1 Archangiaceae bacterium
TCGCGGGGCGGAGTCTGTGCCCGGGGCCAGGCCTCGGTGCTGTCGCTCTACGACGCGGACCGCGCCCGGGGCCCGTCGGCCGCCGGCAAGCCCGTCAGTTGGTCCGAGCTCGACGCCGCGGTCGTGGCCAAGCTCGGTGCAACTTCGGCGAGCGGCGCCGCCATTCGCCTGGTGCTGCCGTGGGTGGTGGGGCCCAGCGCGGAAAGAGCGGTGGCGAAGTTCCTCGCCGCCTACCCGACCGCGCGGACGGTGCGCTTCGAGCCGGCCTCCCCGCGCGCGGCGATCGCCGACGCCCACCGCGCGACGCACGGCGTGCGCGCCGTTCCCGCCTACCGCTTCGACGAGGCCAAGGTGGTGGCCAGCTTCGCCGCTGACTTCCAGGGCGGCTGGCTGTCTCCCGTCGAGCACACCCGCGCCCACGCCCTGGCGCGCGACGCCGCCGCCAAGCGCTCGATGTCGCGTCATTTTCAGCTCGAGGCGGCCTTCAGCCTGACCGGCACCAACGCCGACCGCCGCTTCCTCTTGGCGCCGTCGGACGAGGCGGCGGCCCTGGCGGCCCTGGTGCGGAAGCTTTCCCAGCGGTCGACCCACCCGGCCCGCGAACAGCTCGCGCAGGCGGCGCGGAAGCTGGGTCCGAGCGAGCTGCCCGAGGCCGAGCTGGACGAGGTGGCCGAGGCGCTCCACGCCGCAGGCCCCGCGGGCCTGGTAGTTGCCGGCAGCGACCGGGTTGCCGTGCAGGCGCTCGCCAACGCCGCCAACGAGTTGGTCGGCGCCTATGGGAAGACGGTGCGCCTCGACCTCGCCGCGCCGCTCGACGACAAGGCCTTGTCCATGGGCGAGCTGCTGGCCGAGCTGCGCACCGGCAAGGTCGGCGCGGTGGTGTTCGCCGGGGTGAACCCGGTCTACGCCCACCCGCGAGGGGAGGAGCTTGGCGCGCTGCTGGCGAAGACCGGCCTCTCGGTCGCCGCTTCCGAGTGGCTGGACGAGACCGCCGCGGTCGCCGGGTTCCACGCCGCGGCGCACGACGCGCTGGAAGACTGGGGCGACGCCGAACCGGCGCGGGGGCTGTTGGGGCTTCGGCAGCCGGCGGTCCGGCCGCTGTTCGACACCCGGGGCACGTTCGAGTCGCTGCTCGCCTGGGCGGGTGCGAAGCAACCCTGGTACGACTTCGTCCGAGGCCGCTGGTCGGCCGAGGTGTTCGCCGGGGCCGGCAGCTTCGACGCCTTCTGGGACGCGTCGGTGCAGCGGGGCCTGGCCGAGGTGCGCCCGCAGCCCAGCCCAGCAGCGTTCGACGCGGCCGGAGTGGCCATGGCGGTCGCCTCGCTCGAACCGGCGGGGGAAGGCGACGAGCTGGTGCTGTTCGCCCCGGTCGGAGTCGGCGACGGCACGCTGGCCAACAACGGCTGGCTGCAAGAGCTGCCCGACCCCATCACCAAGGCAACCTGGGGCAACTACGTCCTGGTTCCGCCCGCGCGGGCCGCGAAGGAAGGCATCACCGACGGCCAGGTGGTGACGGTCTCGGTGGGAGATCACACCGTCACCCGGCCGGCGCTCGTCCAACCCGGCCTGCACCCGCGCGCGCTCGGGCTGGCGCTGGGCAACGGGCGCACCCACGCCGGCAAGGTCGCCAACGGAATCGGCGCCAACGCCTACGCGCTGGCCGCCAAGTCCCCGAGCGGGCTGTTCGCGCGCGGGGTGAAGCTGTCGGTCAGCGGCGAGCGGCGCGAAGTCGCCCAGACGCAGACCTACGCGTCGCTCGAGGGCCGGCCCCACGTGCACGAGGCCACCCTCGACGAGTTCCTGGTCGACCCGAGCGCCGGGGCCGAAGGGCCCGCCGAGACGCGCCGGTCGATGTGGTCGGGCCACGTCTATTCGGGCCATCGCTGGGGCATGGTGGTGAACCTCGCCGCCTGCACCGGCTGCTCGGCCTGCGTCGTCGCCTGCCAGGCCGAGAACAACATCGCGGTGGTGGGGGAAGACGAGGTGCGCCGACGCCGGGAAATGGCGTGGATGCGGATTGACCGGTACTACGCCGGTCCGCCCGAGAACCCGGCGGTGGTGCACCAGCCGATGATGTGCCAGCACTGCGAGAACGCGCCGTGCGAGACGGTGTGCCCGGTGCTCGCCACCGTCCACTCCAGCGACGGGCTGAACCAGCAGGTCTACAACCGCTGCGTCGGCACCCGGTACTGCGCCAACAACTGCCCGACCAAGGTGCGTCGCTTCAACTGGTTCGAGAACGAGCACCCCGACGCGCTCGAGCGCATGGTGTTGAACCCCGACGTGGTGGTGCGCAGCCGCGGCGTGATGGAGAAGTGCTCGATGTGCGTGCAGCGCATCGACGAGGGCAAGGCGCTGGCGCGGCGCGAGGGCCGGGCAATCGCCGACGGCGAAATTCGCACCGCCTGCCAGCAGAGCTGCCCGGCCGCGGCCATCTCGTTCGGCGACCTGAACGACGCCAAGAGCGCCGTGGCGAAGCTGGCCGAAGACGAACGGAACTACCGGGTGCTCGACGAGCTCAACGTCGGGCCGGTGGTCTCGTACCTCACCCGCATCAAGAACCCGGGCGCGAAGGAACGGACATGAGCGACTCGCACGTCTCGAGCCTGCGGGTTCCGCTGCTCGCCGAAGAGCGCACTCTGGCCCAGCTCACCGAGGAGATCAGCGCTCCGCTCGAGCGCCGCCCCGGTGCGGCCTTCTGGGGGGCGTTCGCGCTCTCCTTCAGCGCGCTGTGCGTCGGGGTGGGCATGGTCACCTACCAGATCGCCACCGGCGTCGGCGTCTGGGGCCTGAACAAGACGGTGGGGTGGGCGTTCGACATCACCAACTTCGTCTTCTGGGTCGGCATTGGCCACGCCGGGACGCTGATCTCGGCCATCCTCTTCCTGTTTCGGCAGAAGTGGCGCACCAGCATCAACCGCGCCGCCGAGGCGATGACGCTGTTCGCGGTCATCTGCGCGGCCATCTTCCCGCTGATTCACATGGGCCGGCCGTGGCTGGCCTTCTGGATGTTCCCGTACCCGAACTCGCGCGGCAGCCTCTGGGTGAACTTCCGTTCGCCGCTGTTGTGGGACGTGTTCGCGATCTCGACCTACTTCACCATCTCGGCGGTGTTCTGGTACGTCGGCCTCATTCCCGATCTCGCCACGGTGCGCGACCGGACGAAGTCGAAGCTGCGCCGCTTCGTCTTCGGGCTGATGTCGTTCGGCTGGACGGGGTCGGGCCGCACCTGGGCGCGCTACGAGACGCTGTACCTGCTCTTGGCCGGGCTGGCGACTCCGCTGGTGGTCTCGGTGCACACCATCGTGTCGATGGACTTCGCCACCTCGGTCATTCCCGGGTGGCACACCACCATCTTCCCGCCGTACTTCGTCGCCGGCGCGGTGTTCTCGGGCTTCGCGATGGTGCTGACCCTGATCATCATCACCCGCAAGGTGCTGGGGTTCGAGCACCTGATCACCGTCAGGCACCTCGAGAACATGACGAAGGTGATCATCGTGACGGGCGGCATCGTCTCGCTCGCCTACGCCACCGAGTTCTTCATCGCTTGGTACTCGGGCAACCCCTACGAGCTGTTCGCGTTCAAGAATCGCGCCCTGGGGCCCTTCAACTGGGCCTACTGGACGATGGTGAGCTGCAACGTGCTGTCGCCGCAGTTGTTCTGGTTCAAGAAGATTCGCACGTCGGTGGCGGCCATCTTCCTGCTGTCGCTCGTCATCAACGTCGGCATGTGGTTCGAGCGGTTCGTCATCATCGTCACGTCGCTGCACCGCGACTTCCTGCCGTCGAGCTGGTCGATGTACCGGCCCACCGTCATCGAGGTCGGCACGCTCATCGGGACGTTCGGGCTGTTCTTCACCCTATTCCTCGTCTTCACGCGCCTGCTGCCGGTCATCTCGATCGGCGAGCTGAAGGCCGTCTCGCGCTGGGCGCGCGGCCCGGCGCGCCACGACGTCCCGGCCGCGGCCCACGGCGCGCCGGGCGCTCGCCACGCGGGCAAGGAGGCCGCATGAGCCACAAGGTGCTGGTCGGTTACTTCGACAGCGAGGACCGGCTGCTGGCCGCCACGCGCGCCGCCCGCGCGGCGAACCTGCCCGTGCACGACGTCTACACCCCGTACGCGGTGCACGGCATGGAGGAAGCCTTGGGGCTCCGCCACTCGCGCCTGACCTGGGTCTGCTTCGCCGCTGGGCTGTTCGGGCTGCTCTCGGCGGTCTCGCTGCAGTACTTCACCTCGGTGGTGAGCTGGCCGCTGAACGTCGGCGGCAAGCCCTTCAACTCTGCGCCCGCCTTCGTCCCCGTCTCCTTCGAGCTGACGGTGCTGATCGCCGGGCTGGTGACCGTCGCGGCCTTCTTCCTGCGCTCGTGGGTGCTGCCGGGTGTCTCGGCCCACGCGCTGCCGAGGGTGACCAACGACCGGTTCGCGCTGGCGATCGCTACCGAGGTGGCCCGGTTCGACCCGGACGAGGCGTCCGGCCTGATGCGGCGCCACGGCGCGGTCGAGACCGAGCTCGCGGAGGTCGCCCGATGAAGTGCGCCTTCCTCGCCGCAGGTGGGTTCGCCGTGGCGCTGGCCGCCTGCGACGGTGACCCGACGCTGCCGAGGCGGGAATTCCTGCCCGACATGGTCGCGTCGGTGCCGTACGACTCATTCGCGGCGAACCCCAACACCCGTGACGGCAAGACGCTGCAACTGCCGCCCGCCGGCGCCATCGCCCGGGGCGTCACGCCCTTCCACTACGGGTCGACGCTTCAGGAAGCCGAGCGGGCAGGGCGCGAGCTGGTCAGCCCGATTCCTCCGAGCCTGGAAGCCGCGGCGCGGGGGCAGGCGGCGTTCATGGCCTACTGCTCGCACTGCCACGGCCCCGCGGGCCTGGGCGACGGGCCGGTCATCCCGCGCTTTCCGCCGCCGCCGTCGCTGGTCGCCGAGCACGCGCGGCTGCTTCCCGACGGCCGCATCTTCCACGTCATCACCCGGGGCCAGGGGCTGATGCCGGCGCACGGCGGGCAGGTGGTGCCGGCCGACCGCTGGAAGATCGTCCAGCACCTCCGGGCGATGCAGCGCGCCGCGGGTCCGCTGCCCCCTCATCCGCCCGACGCTGGGACTTCCCCGGCGCCCGCCGGCCCGGCAGACGGAGGCACTCCATGAACGTCCAACCTCTGGCGCTCCTCGATCGTCCAGTGCGGCTCTGGGTTCAGGGGCTCGGGGTCGCGGGCGCGTTGACGCTCGCCGGCGGCCTGGTCGTCGCGCCAGCGGAGGCCTGGACCAGCGTGTTGGTGAACGCCTTCTTCTTCCTGTCGATCGGCGTCGGTTCGGCCGTCTTCCTGGCCCTGATGTACGTGGCCAACGCGGGCTGGAGCGCGGCCATCAAGCGCGTGCCCGAGGGCCTCGCGGCGTACGTACCCGCGGGCGCGGGCACGATGCTGTTCCTTCTGCTCGGCGCCGGCACCCTCTACCCGTGGGCCCACGCGGCCGAGGCGGCGACGCTGGGGGACAAGACGCGGTTCCTGAACTTGCCGGCCTTCGCCGCCCGAATGGTGGCGATTCTCGCGCTGTGGACCTTGTTCTCCCGCGCGCTCAGGGCCCGCTCGCTTCAGCAAGACGTGGACGGCAGCGTACGCCACACCGAGCGCAACGTGGCGACCTCGGCGGTATTCCTGCTGGTCTTCGCGCTGTCCTTCTGCCTGGCCTGCTTCGACTGGCTGATGAGCCTCGAGCCCCACTGGTTCAGCACCATCTTCGGCCTGTACAACATCGCCGGCATGCTGTGCGCGACCACCTGCGCGATCACGGTGGCCACCATTCTCCTCATGCGGGCGGGGCGCCTGCCGGGTGTCACCGAGAGCCACCTGCACGACCTGGGCAAGCTGATGTTCGGCTTCTGCACTCTGTGGGCGTACATGTGGATCTCGCAGTACCTGCTCATCTGGTACGCGAACAACCCCGAAGAGACGTCGTACTTCCTCGCCCGGAGCACCGGCGGCTGGTCGCTGCTGTTCTGGCTCAACCTGGTGCTGGGCTGGGCGCTGCCGTTCTTGATGCTGCTGCCGCGGCCCGCGAAGCGCTCGGCGACCAACCTGCTCTGGGCGAGCGGGTTTCTCCTCACCGGCCGGTGGCTGGACCTGTACCTGATGGCCGCGCCCGGCAACTCGGCGCAGAGCCCGGGCCTGGGAGTGCTGGAGGTCGCCGGCGCGTTCGCCATCGGAGCGCTGTTCGTCCTGGCCGTCACCCGGGCTTTGTCGAGCGCGCCGCTGATCGCCCGGGGCGACCCCTACCTGACCGAGAGCCTGCACCACCACGCCTGAGGAGAGTCCCATGTGGCATGTCGCCTCGCGCCCGCGCTTCGCGCCCGCGCTCGTAGTCGCGGTCTTCACCCTCCTGCCTCTCGGCGCCCGGGCCGAGGAGACTGCCCCACCTCCGGCGGTCCCGGCGCCGGCTCTGACGCCGACACTGGAGCCGGCTCCGGCTGCAGCGCTGGCTTCTGCTCCCGCTCCGGCCGCGGCTCCGGCTCCGGCTCCGGCGAAGCCGCCCTATTCGCTCCCCTGGCAGCTCCGGCCGGCCGCCGCCGGTAACGTCGTCCGGTCGGACACCGCCTATGCCTCGTACGTCGGCGGGAAGGGGACCGGCGGGTCGACCCTCGCGACGATGCTGCTCGTCAGCTACAAGGTGCGGCCGAACCTGGCGCCGATGGTAAGGCTGGGTTTCGTCCGAAACTGGCCTCCGGCGGGGGGCGGTCCGGGCAGCGCGCTGATCAACCCGGTGGTGGGAGCGACCTACCTCGTCGAGCTTTCCGACTCGCTGCGGCTGTCGGCCTTCCTCGGCCTGACGGTGCCGGTGGGAATGGGCGGCGGCAACACCCCGGACGCGGCGGTGGCGGCGGCGGCAAAGGCGGGCGTGCTCGCCCGCTCGGCGATGGACAACGCCATGTTCGCGGTGAACGACTTCACCGTCTTCCCCGGAGTGGACCTGGCCTACGTGTCGGGCGGCTGGACGGTGCAGGCCGAGGCGACGCTGCTCCAACTCACTCGGGTGCGGGGCGAGGCCGCGCAGCCGGACATCTCGAAGACCAACTTCACCGCCGGGCTGCACTTAGGCCGCTTCGTCGGCTCGATGTTCTCGCTGGGCGCCGAGCTTCGGTACCAGCGGTGGTTGAAGCCCCCTGCGTCGGTGACGACTCGCGCGCCGCTCGACAACGTCACGTTCGCCGCGGGGCCGAGGCTGCACTTCAAGGTCGACAAGAGCATCTGGGTTCGCCCGGGCCTCTCCTACGCGCGGGGGCTGGACGACCCGATGTCCAAGCAGAGCTACGACATCGTTCAGCTCGACGTGCCGGTCTCTTTCTAGGCGCGGCGAGCACGCCCTTCCCCCGGGCGGGGCGCGAAGGCTAGAAGGGCGGGCCTGCGCCTCTCTCTTGCCACCTGCACCCTCGGCTGCGCCCTCTTCCTCGCAGTCCCAGCGCGCGCCGACCTGCCTGCGTCCGAGCTGTCCCCCAGCTTCGGCGCCAGCACGCCCGAAGCGGAAGGACTCGACAGCCGAGAGCTGATGCGACTGGCCGAATGGGTGAGGGAAACCTCCACCCCCATCTACTCGGTGCTGATCTCGCGGCACGGCAAGTTGGTCTTCGAGCTGTACACCTCGTCGCTCGGCCGCGACGAAGCGCACTACGTCATGTCGGTCACGAAGAGCTTCACCTCGGCCCTGGTCGGCGCCGCCATCGACCGGCACGTCATCCGCGGCCCGGACACGGCGGTCGCCGAGGTGCTGCCTCGCCGGCTGTTCGCCAGCGAAGCCGACTTCGAGAGGTTCCACCGGCTCTCGGTGAAGGACGTCCTCGGCATGTCGGCGCT
>JAHFDQ010000284.1 GCA_023248915.1 Archangiaceae bacterium
GAGCGCGCCGAAGCCGAAGCCGAGGGAAAGCTGGGCACCGCGCGCACCGGCGAGACCCAGGCCAAGGAAGCCAGCCGCCTGGCCCTGGCCGAGCTCGAGGCCGCCCGCACCGCCCTGGCCGCGGGGCGCGACCGCGTGGCCGAGCTCACCGCGCAGCTCGAGGCTGCCCGGGGCGCGCAGACCGAGGCGGTCCGCCGGGCTGAACGGGCCGAAGCCACCCGCCACGACGGCGCGGCCGCGCTCGAGGCGGCGGGGGCAGAACGCGACGCGATTGCGGCCAAGGGTCGCGACCAGGCGCGCCAGCACGAGACCGCCCTGGCCGAGGCGCGGTCGGCCGAGGCCGAGGCGCGCGAAGCGGCGGCGGCCGCGGCGGCCCGGTCCGAAGAGGCGGCCCGGCACCTGGCCGAGGCGCGCCTCAAGGCCGAGAAGCTCGAACAGGCCATGGAGCGGGCTCAGGTCGAGCTTCTGGACGAGAAGCACCGGTTCGAGAGCCTGAAGAACGAACAGCGCGCCAAGCTGATGGAAGTCCGGGTCGACTTGGAGGCCCGCGCCGCCGAGCTCGAGCGCGAGGCGGCGGCGCTGGACGCCGAGCGAGCCCAGTTCCTCGACGCCCGCGAGCGCGCCGCGTCGGACCGACTCGGCCTCGAAGAACGCCTGAAGGCCTACGAGGCCGAGGTGGCGGTCGAGCAGAAGAAGGCGGCGGTGCTCGACGAGAAGGCCAAGGCGCTGAAGCCCTCGCTGTGGAATGCCGAACCGGAAGACGGCGACGACCTGGCGCAGGCGCTGGCCCGGGTGAAAGACTGATTGCGCCCGCTCGACTCTTGACCGGCCGGGCAGGCTGGCCCACCCGACAGGCTGCCAGGCGAGCCGAGGTAGGCGCCCCTCAATAGCTTTCGCCGGATGGCGACCCTGCTACCGACTCGCCTCTGGGCGCGGCTCGTGCCGCGCTGGACGCTCGAACCGTCCCGGAGCAAGCCGGGCGAGGCGAAGATTGCAGTTCGCGAAGTCGAGCACCGGTACGAGAACAAGGTAGAGGCCCTGCGCAACATCAGCCTCGACGTCCACTCAGGCGAGTTCGTCTGCCTGCTCGGCCCCTCGGGGTGCGGCAAGTCGACGCTGCTCTTGGCGCTGGCGGGGGCGCTCCCCCCCACCTGTGGCCGCATCACCATCGACGGCAAACCCGTGAAGGGCCCCGACCCGAGCCGGCTGCTCATGTTTCAGGACCCCGCCCTCTTCCCGTGGATGACGGTGCGCCAAAACCTGGTGTTCGCGCTGCGCTCGAAGGTTCGCTCGCGGCCGAGGCGCGAGGAAACGGCGGCCCGCTACGTCAAGCGCGTGCACCTAGACGGCTTCGAGGGCGCCCTGCCCCACCAGTTGTCCGGCGGCATGCGCATGCGCGCGTCGCTGGCGCGGGCCCTGTCGATGGACCCGTCGGTTCTGCTGATGGACGAACCCTTCGGCGCCCTCGACGCGCAGACCAAGGGCCAGATGCAGCAGCTCTTGCAGCAGGTCTGGGTCGAGACGCGCAAGACGGTGGTGTTCGTCACCCACGACGTGCGCGAGGCACTGGTGCTCGGCGACCGGGTCGTGGTGATGGCGGCGCGGCCCGGGCGCATCTTGAAGGACTTCGAGGTGCGGCTGCCTCGGCCGCGAGACCCGGACGACGAGGCCATCGTGCAGTACTCCCGACAGATTCGGGAAGCGTTGCGGTCCGCGGAGGCGCCGAAAGGCCATGCGAAGGACGCGAGCGCAGTTCCAGCGAGCGGGCTTTCTGCTGGGGCTGCTCATCCTGTGGGAACTGGCGGCTAGGTTCGGCCCCTGGCCCCGCGTGCTCTTCCCCACGCCGGTCGGCGTCGCGGAGAGCCTCATTCAGATGGAGCGCGACGGCCGACTCTGGACCGGGCTCGGCCGGTCGATGCTGCGCCTCGGCAAGGGCTACGCGCTGTCCATCGTCCTCGGAGTGCCGCTCGGCATCTGGGTGGCTCGGGTGCCGTTCCTCGAGCGGGCGGTGAAGCCGGTAGTGCTGGGGCTGCAGGCGCTGCCCTCGGTCTGCTGGTTGCCGCTGGCCATCTTGTGGTTCGGGCTGACGGAGGCGTCCATCCTCTTCGTGGTCGTGATGGGGTCGCTCCTGGCCATCGCCATCGCCACCGAGGACGCGGTCCGGCGCATCGAGCCGCTGTTGCTCAGGGAAGCCGGCACGCTCGGAGTTCGGGGGCTGCGGCTGTACGCTGGCGTGCTGCTCCCCGGGGCGTTGCCCGGCATTCTCACCGGCCTGAAGCTCGGCTGGAGCTTCGCCTGGCGCGCGCTGATGGCGGCCGAGCTCATCGTCGTTTCAGGGGGCCTCGGCCAACTGCTCCACTACGGGCGCGAGCTGCTCGACGTGGCCCAGGTGGTCGCGGTCATGTTCTCCATCGTCGCGGTGGGCGTGACGGTGGACCGGGTGCTTTTCCGCGCAATCGAAACCCGGGTGTGGCGGCGGTGGGGGCTTTCCGAGACCCGGTGAGGCACCGATGCGACGCTTCCTTCTGGCGATGGTGGTGGCGGTCGGGCTGGGAGGATGCCACCGGAACGCAAGCTCGACCGCCCCGTTGCGGCTCGGCTACCTCCCGAACATCACCCACGCCCAGGCGCTGGTGGGCGCGAACGAGGGCACGTTTCAGCGTCACCTGGGGGCCGTGCCGCTCACGCTCGTCCGCTTCAACGCCGGGCCCGAGGCGATGGAAGCGCTGGTGGCCGGGTCGCTCGACGCCTGCTACGTCGGACCTTCGCCCGCGACCATCGCCTACGTGAGGTCTCACGGCATGGTGAGAGTCATCGCCGGGGCCGCCTCGGGGGGCGCGGTGCTGGTGGTCCGGTCGGCCACGCAGCCGTCCGACCTTCGGGGGAAGAAGCTCGCCTCTCCCCAGGTCGGCAACACCCAGGACGTCGCCTTGCGCCACTGGTTGAAGGCCCAGGGGGTGGAAGCGACCGTGCTGCCCATCGCCAACGCCGACACGCTCAGCCTGTTCCAGCGCGGCCAAATCGAGGGCGCTTGGGTGCCCGAACCCTGGGGCGCGCGCCTGGTGCGCGAGGCGGGCGGAAGAGTCCTCGTCGACGAGCGCGACCTCTGGCCCGGCGCCCAATTCCCCACCACGGTGTTGGTTGCCTCGGAGGCAGGCCTGCGGCGCCGGCGGTCCGAGCTGCTCTCGGTGGTGCGGGCGCACCTCGAGCTCACCCGCCGGTGGACGGACGCGCCGGCGGCCTTCCAGACCGCGGCGAACGACGCCTTCCAGAAGGTGACGGGTAGGCGTCTGTCCGACCCGGTGCTGCGCGACGCCTTTTCGAGGCTGTCGCCCACCGCCGAACTGATGTTGCCGCGGATGCTGGAACAGGCGGCGCGGGCGGTCGACCTGGGCTACCTGCCCCGGGCCAACCTGGACGGGCTGGTAGACCCCTCGCTGCTCGAAGAGGTCCAGGCCCCGAAGTCGTAACCGGGCGGCACCGTTCAGATCGTTCCGCGGTGCCGCGCGTTCGAGCCCGACCCCGCCGTCCGAGGACCTTCCCCATGAACAGAACCATCACCTACCTTTCCTGTGCGGGCGCCCTCGCCCTCGTCGCGCTCGTCGTCGGCCTGCCCCGCGCCAAGGCCCAGCCACCGCCTCCCGCGCCGGTCGTCGCGCCGGTGGCCGTTCCCGTCGCCGCTCCGGCCCCTTCGGGCTCGCTGCGGATGGAAGCGCGGCTGTCCCACCCGGCCGTCGTCCCAGGGCAGAACGACGTCTTCGCCACGGTGGACGTGACCGCCGTCGACGTGCCGGACAGCGCGCGGGCGCCGGTGAACCTGGCGCTGGTCATCGACCGTTCGGGCTCGATGGCGGGAAACAAGCTCGAGAAGGCCAAGCAGGCCGCGCGCCAGTTAGTCTCCGAGCTGACCAGCGAAGACCGGCTGTCCATCGTGGACTTCGGCACCGAGGCCGAGGTGTTCCCCGGGCTGTACGCCACTGGCGAGAACAAGGCCCGAATGGTGCGCCGCATCGACGGCATCTGGGACCGGGGCGGCACCGACATCGCCGGCGGCCTGCGCGCCGGTCAGGCGCAGCTGCTCGCGTCCCCGAGCAACTTCGCCGTCAACCGCATCATCCTGATGTCCGACGGCCGGCCGACGGTGGGGCTCACCCGGGCGCGCGACCTCGAGCGCTTCACGCAGCGCATTCGAGTTTCGATGGTGACCGGAGTGACGGTGAGCGCGCTCGGCCTGGGCACCGACTTCGACGAGAACCTGATGGCGCGCATCGCCGACGTGGGCGCTGGCTCGTACGGCTACCTGAAGGACGCCAGCCAGCTCGCCGGCATCTTCAGCCGCGACCTCCGGCAGGCCACGCACATGGTGGCGCGCGAGGTGACGGTGGCGTTCACGCTCCCCGAGAGCGTTGCGTCGTTCGAAGTGCTCGGCCGGCGGTCCACCCAGGCCGGCCGGGTGATGACGGTGGCGATGCCCGACTTCTCTGCGGGGCAAAGCGAGAAGCTGGTGATGCGGATGACCGTCACCGCTGCGGTGCCCGGGACGGCCCTCGACGTCAGCAACCTGACGCTCGCGTACCGCGACCTCTTGTCCAACGGCCCCGGGGCCGCGACCGCGCACCTGGCCGCCCTGGTGACCGAGCAGCGCGACGAGATGCTCGCCCGCCGCGACAAGGCCGCGGTGGTCCAGGCGACCCGGGCGCTGTCCGCCGAGAACTTCCGCTCGGCCGCCGACGCGCTCGACCGCGGCGACACCAAGAAGGCGCAGGTCGCGCTCGAGGCCAACCAGGCCCTCTTCGACGACGCCGCCCAGGTGGCCGGTTCGGGCGCGTTCGACAAGGACGTCCGCGAGAACCAGGCGGTGATGGGCGCGGTGACCGCGGCGCCGGCACCGGCCCCCGAGGTTCAGGCCGACCGGGTGAAGTCCCTGAAAGTTCAGGCGATGCGGGCCTACGGCCTGGGCTCTTCGGCCTACTGAAGCAGAGCCCTTCGGACTGTGTCGAATCCGGCACCAAACCGTGAATCACCTCGAGCCCGTAGACATCGGCTTGATGTTCCAGGTACCGCGAAAACCCCGAAGTGACCGGCCCGGAGACCAGCGAAAAGAGGCTGAGCAGCAACATGATCACGGGCAACGAGGCCCAATCGCCCTGGTCGCGCACCCCCCACCGACTGCCCCAACGCGCCAACACGCCGCCCAACAGTCGATACGCGAGGTACAACGCGACCAGCAGTCCTGCGAGAGTGAACGCGAGATCGATCCAGATGTGGTCGAGCACGTAGTGCCCTTGCTCGTGACCGAACACGAACAACGTCTCTGGAATGGTCAGGTCCCTCGACGTGTTATCCCAAACCACCACGCGCTTGCTCGCGCCGATACCCGTGACATAGGCGTTGTAGGTCGTCACCTTCTCGCTCGCCTGCATCTCGAACATGCGCGACCGTTCAATCACCAGCCCGCCGCGATGCATCACCTTCTCCAGCTCAGGCAGCAGTTGAGGCTGCTTGACCTCGAGCGAGTCGAACGTGTCGAACAGCGGGTCGATGAACACCGGCTGCACGAACACCAACAGTAGGACCACCGGAATGGAAGCCAACCACCCGTAGAACCACCAGCGCGTCGGGCTTCGCCGAAGAATTGCGTACAGGCCCCAGATGACGAGCGTGCCGATGACGATGGTCAGCAACTCGCCCTTCGTCCAGTCCCAACACCACGAACCCCAACCCTGGACCGAGAGCCCGTAGCTTCGCTGCAGATACTGCCCGAAGACGCTGACGGGCAGCGTGAGCCCGTCCACCGCGAGCGACAGCAGGGGCGCGAAGATGAGCACCTGCACGACTCGCCGCCGGCTCGCCCGCTCCGCCCAGTCACGAAAGCGCGCGCTGACACGGAACATCAGAAGACCCGCCAGCACCACGAAACCGTAGAGGGTGCTGGCCACCAACATGACGGTCAAGGTTCGGTAGAGCGCCGCGGCCTCCTTCAGCTTTTCGGCTGGGAGGCGATACTCGGTGATGTTCGCATTCACCGAAACGGGTGTTGCGCTCGCTGCCGAGCGGGACGCGTCGACTGTCGCCGCGGGCGTCGCCTGGGTCGCGTCTTCGGCCAGAGCGGCGGAGGCAGTGGAGGCGACGAGGAGCGACAGCGAAGCCAGGCGACCGAACGGTTTCACAGAATCCCCCGCGTGGGCGACAAACTACTTCGAAATGGTATTGGCTGCGTCGCCAAGAAGGGCAAGCATCACTACCACCCGGACTACCCCGCCGGTCAGCGCTGCCGACCGGACGACGGCAAGCCGTAGCCGTCTACGGCTTCGTGGTGCCTCGAGCGCCGGCCGCCGCATGCCGCGCGGAGGCGCCTTCAGGCGCGCCCGGCTCGAAGAAGTCGACCAGCGCGGCGGCCACCGCGACACCGAAGGCGTCCCAGGTGCGCGGCTCTTGCCAGAGGGCGTGCTCTCCGGGGTCCAGCGAGTGGTGGGTCTCGATGATGACCACCGGCGGCTTCGGCTGCCGCAGAAACCAGATTCGCCGGCCCGGCACGTGGCGGTCGAGGAAGACGCCCGGCACGCTCGCGTCGTTCTCGTACAGGCCGGGGTAGTCGGCCCCGTCGTAGGCCACGAAGCCGGTCGAGGTCAGCCGCGCGGCCAGCGACGTCGCCAGTTGGTGGCGGCTCTCGGCGAGCGGGGCCTTCGCCTCGTCCGACCAAAGAACCGCGAACCCGGGGGCTCCCTCACTCCGCATGCACGCGCGCCCGTCGGGGGCGACACCGACGGCCACGGCCTCGCCCCGCGCGTCCATGTGCAGGCTGATGATCGCATCGGCGCGCCACGCCTCGGCCTCGGCGACGCGGTCGGCGTAGCTGGGGAGCGCGCCCTCTTCGCGCGACAGCTTCACCTCGAACGCGCCGGTCAACGCCAGCCGCCGCGCCAGCTCGCGCGCCGCGCGCAGGGTGTAGACCTGTTCTTGCTCGCAGGTGACCGAGAGGGTGCCCGAGTTGCCGGGCGCGCCGTGCCCCGCGTCGACGTAGATGCGGCGCTTCGAAAAGGCCGGCGGCAGCTTCAACGAGGCGAGACTGATCACCGCCTGGGGCGAGGGCCAGGGACGAGCGACTGCCAAGGCCGCTCCGGCGTCCACCGGGACGAGCGAGGCCGATACCTCCGCGGGCGGAGGGCGGACCCCGTCCCGACGCTCGCAGGAGGCCAGCACCGCGAGACAGGCGAGCATGAGGGAGCGCTTCGTCGGCATCGGGCACTTGGAAACCGGTCAGCGGGGCGCGGGCTTCAGGTCCGGCGGCGCGACGTCGACGTGGAAGTGGTTCTTGTGCACCGGCCCGCCGTCGAGCACCTTGTAGCCCCACGGCTCGGCCTTCGCCCGCTTCAAGAGCTGGTCGTCGTGGAAGAGAATGCGCTCGACCTGCGGGTGCTGGCCGAAGGCGCGAATCTGCGCCCAGGCGGTCTCGCGGTCGTAGTTGGGGTTCGAGACCTGGGTCCCCGCCGTGCCGTCCTTGCGCGGCAGGCGCAGGTCGAGGTCCAGGCCGTTCTGGTGCGACTCGTGGTCCTTGGTCACCCCGCCCGCCCGCAGCGACGCGTCGTTGGTGGAGATGGGCGCCGCGCCCGGGTGCCACAAGAGGTAGTCGGCCTGGTAGCTCCTGCCAACGTCTGCGACCACGCGCACCAGGTGGCTGCTGCCATAGTCGTGGTGGTCGGTGTCCGCGTTGACGAAGCCCGACCCGCTCGCCGGTAGCTTCACCCACTGGGGCGCGTCGGGGTGCGCGAGCGCCTGGTGCACCTTGTCCCCGGGGCGGATAAGGCCCCTGAGTTGGTCGAGCTCTTCCG
>JAHFDQ010000031.1 GCA_023248915.1 Archangiaceae bacterium
GCCATTGGCGCCGGTTGCGTAGCACGGAATACGCACCCGCGCGACGCTCGCCGTCGCCCGGTCATGACGCTTCGCGGCGAAGGTGCGAAGCGGCTTACGCAGCCTTGATCTTCGCGTTCGCCGACAGCGCGTACCAGGCGGTGCGGAACGCCTTCAGCTCGCGCAGCCCCGCGGGGTGCCGGCCGAGCGCCGGAGCCACCGTCACCGGCAGGCCCAGCTTCTTCTCGATCGTCTTGGCGGCCGCCAGCTCGTTCTTGCGGCGGTTCTCGCACTTCGGACAGACCGTCTTCGGCAGCACGCGGTTGACCAGCACCCGCTCGACCGCCAGCTTGCGGCCCTTCAGGTACTCCACCAGCCGCTCGGTGCGGAACGCGGCCAGCTCTTCGCCGCGCGTCACCAGCACGAAGCGCGACTCGGACGGCGCGGCCAGCGCTTCCTCGAAGCGCTTGACGTGGCGCAACATCGCCGAGAACTCGTCGGCCAGCGGGCCCGTGCCCCTCGCCCGATGCTTGACCAGCACGGCGAGCACCGACGACAGCCAAGCGCGCGCCACCTCGGGCAGCTCGAGCAGGCGGATGACGTGGCCCGACGGCGTCGGGTCGACCACGATGCGCTTGAACCGTTCTTGCACCAGCGCGTCGGTCAGCGCGAACAGCGACCCCAATTCGTCCAGGGCGGCCGGCGCGCAGTCGATCAGGTTCCGCAGCACCTCGCGCTCGTAGGGCGCTTCCTGCCCCTTCACCTCGGGGCCGAAGACGGCCTCGGACTTCTCGCGCAGCCGCTTCTTCAGGGCCGCGAACCAGGCCGGAGCGTCGAGCTCGCGGGCGTAGAGCCCCTTGGTGCCCTTCACCTGCGTCTCGGTGTCGGTGAGCCGGCTCTGCAGCACGTCGGACAGCGAGTGCGCGGGGTCGGTCGAGATGAGCAGCACCGGCCCTTCCTTCTCGGTCAGCGTCACCGCGGCGGCCGCGGCGCACGAGCTCTTGCCCACGCCCCCGTGGCCGACGAAGAAGATGAGCCGAGTCGGCGGCAGCGGCGGCGCGGCGATGGGAGGCATCGACGGGGCGCGCACCAGCGCCGGAGGCCCTTCGGCCGCCGAGAACTCGAGCGCCTTGGCTTCCTTGCCTGCGGCCCATTCCTTGGCCAGCTTCTTCACCGCGTCGAAGCCGCGCGGCGCGACCTCGCGCTTGGCCACCAGCAGCACTGGGACGGCCTTGTCGAGCTGCTGCAGCCGCCGCACGTGGGGCGCCTGCAGGCCGCGCCGGCCCTGGCAGGCGGGGCAGCCGGTGTCGTCTTCGATCTGGTCGAGGATGATGTCCGCGACCGGGAAGCCGCGCTCGCGCAGCGAGGTGAACAGGAAGCGCGTCTGCGCCTCGGGCACCGGTTCGGCCAGCGCCACCAGGTGGAAGGCCGTGCGCGCCGGATCTTTCAGCAGCGCCAGCAGGCCTTCGATCTGAGCGACAGTGTCGTCCAGCCCGCCGGTGGGCTTGACCGCCGGGTCGCGCTTCAAGCTCTTGGCCGACCCGGGCCGCTCTCCGCGGACGATGGCCAAGAGCCGCCGGAGCGCTACGGGCAGATCGACCAGCCGCAGCAGGTGGCTGGTCGCCGGAGCGTCGATGACCACCCGGTCGTACACCTTCTGCTCGAGCCACTGCGTCACCTGCAGCAACGCCGCCAGCTCGTCCAGCCCGGGGAGCGACTGGAGCAGCACCGTCTTCAAGTCCTCGGCGCTGAGCAGCGCGCCCTTTAGCAGCGCCTGCTCGAGGGCAGGCCGGTAGGTCGCCACGAAGGAAGCGAAGGCAGCCTTCGGGTCGAGCTCGATCGCGAAGAGGCCCCCCGCCCCCTTCCCGGGAGCGAGCTTCACTGGAAGAGGGCCCACCTTCTTCTTCAACAGGTCGGTCAGCGAGCCGATCGGGTCGAGCGAAACCAGCAGCACCTTGTCCTTGCCGTGCTTCTCGGACAGGTTCGTCGCGAACGCCAGCGACAGCGTCGTCTTGCCCGCGCCACCTTTACCGGTGAAAAAGTGCAGACCTTGCGCTTCACTCATGTAGGTTCGGCCTTCCGTGACGCATTGCCGGCGGACCTGGCCCGCCCGATTGGGACCGCAGAGAGTCCCTCTTCGGGGTGCCAAAAGTCAAGCAGTGGCGCGGGGTTTCGCTCGATTCTGGAAGCTGGCTCGCAAGTAGCTAGACGCACTGCGTAATCAGGTTGCTTCAGCCGATGCTGAGGGCGCGACCGGATCGGCCACGGGCGCCGCGACCGGCCCAGGGCCCTGCGCGAGCCGGGCCTCGGCCGCGTACCGGTTGAGCTTGTTGTAGAGCGTCTTCTCGCTGACCCCGAGCACCTCGGCGGTCCGGGCCTTGTTGCCGCCGTTTCGCTGCAGGCTGCCGAGCAAGTATTCCTTCTCGATCTCGTCGAGCGTGAGGCCGTAGGGCATGCGGAACGCCTGGCGTTCCGGCCCCCTGCCCGCCAGGTCGGGAGGCAGTTGATCGGGCAGGATGAGCTCGCCCTCGGACAGGATGACCGCCCGCTCGATGGCGTTGCGCAGTTCGCGGATGTTGCCCGGCCACTCGTGGCCCTCGAGCAGCTTCAGGGCGTCGGGGTGCACCCCGGTGACGCGCTTGCCCGAGTCGCCGGCGAAGCGTTCGACGAAGTGCTGGGCCAACAGCGCCACGTCCTCGCGGCGGTCGCGCAGCGGCGGCAGCGGAATCTGGAAGACGTTGAGCCGGAAGAAGAGGTCCTCGCGGAACCGGTGGTTCTTGATCTCGGCCTTCAGGTCGCGGTTGGTGGCGCACAGGACGCGCACGTCCACCTCGAGCTCGACCTTGCCGCCGACCCGGCGCAGGCGGTTCTCCTCGAGCGCCCGCAGCAGCTTCGGCTGCAGCTCGATGGGAATCTCACCCACTTCGTCGAGGAACAGGGTGCCTCCGTGGGCCAGCTCGAAGACGCCGGGGCGGCGCTGGTCGGCGCCGGTGAAGGCGCCCCGCTCGTGGCCGAACATCTCGGACTCCATCAGCGTCGGCGGAATGGACGCGCAGTTGACCGCGATGAACGGCTTCGCGCGGCGCGGCGACAGGTTGTGCACCGCCCGGGCGACCATTTCCTTGCCGGTGCCCGACTCGCCGCTGATCGCCACCGACGCCTTCGACGGGGCCACCTTCTCGACCAGGTCGAGCACCCGGCGCATCGCGGGAGATTGGCCGATGAAGTCCACCGACCCGAGCTGGCGCAGCCGGCGCCTTAGGCCCTGCACCTCGCGCATCGTTTCCTTCTTCTCGAGCGCGCGGCCGATGCAGGTGCGCAGGCGCGCCGCGTCCACCGGCTTCTCGATGAAGTCGTAGGCACCGTCGCGAATCGCCTCGACCGCCGCGTCCACGTTGCCCTGGCCGGTGAGGAACACCACCGGGCAGTCGGGCAGGTCTTCCTTCAACCTGCGCAAGAGCCAAAGGCCGTCGTTGCCGGGCATGGCCAGGTCCGACAGCACGATGTCGGGGTGGAATTCGGCGGCCTTCTTCACCGCGTCGGTGGCGTCCGGGGCGGTCTCGACCTTGTGTCCCCAGAGCGACAGCATCTGCGCCAGGGCCTCGAGGGTGGCCCGGTCGTCGTCTACCGCGAGGATTCGTGCAGAAGTCACTGGGCGCCTCCTGTCGGCCTATTCGCGGGCCAGCGGCAGCATCAGGCATCGCGGCGGACCGGCGCCGGTGACTCGCAGCACCGCCTGGGGGCGCTCGACCCGAACGTCGAAGCTCAACTCCGCGCCCGCACCGGCCTCGACCAGGCTGCCCCAGAGCAGCTCGAGCACCTTCCAGCGAAGCTCGCGGGCGTCGGGCGCCACGCCGCCCACCGCGGGGTCGACGTCGTGGCGCACCTGTACGCGCCGCCTGCGGGCTTCGTGGCAGAGCAGATCGGCCGCGCAGAGCACCACTGCCGACAGGTCCACCGTGCCGTCCTCGGGCCCCGGCGCGGAAAGAAAGCCGACGAAGCGCTCGAGCAGGGAATCGGTGCGAGCGACCAGCTCTTTCATCGCGGCAACGTTGCGCGCGGCGGGCTTCCCTGAGGCAGAGTCGTGCTGCAGCCGGTCCGAGAGCACCTCGAGGTTGATGGCGAGGGCGTTCAGCGGATTCCGGGCGTCGTGCAGCAGGCCTTCCAGCAGCCGATCGATGATCTCCGAACGAGTGGGCACGGAATCATCTAGGTACCGAATCTCGGAGCGGCAACATCGGGTCGGGCGGCTGCGCCGACCCGTCGACACTCCGGTGCTTCCCGACGTCGAAAGCGTCGGGCGTTCGACCTGGAACCGCGCCCGCGGTCGGGTTCAGCCGGCCGAGGCACCGGCCGCTGGCGGCGCCGCCGCGGCGCCCACGGCGACGAGCTCGATGTTGAGCCGTGCGGCGTAATCGAAGATGCGGTGGTCGCGGTAGAACTCGCCGAAGGCGATGCGGACGCACCCGGAGTTCGCGATCAGCTTGAAGCAGGGCCAGCAGGGGCTGGCGGTGGTGTAGATGGTCGCCCCGTCGATGCCCACGCCGTTCTTGGCGGCCTGGATGATGGCGTTGGCCTCGGCGTGCACGGTCGCCACGCAGTGGCCGTTCTCCATCATGTGGCCGACCTCGTCGCAGTGCGGCAGGCCGCGGATGGAACCGTTGTAGCCGGTGGACAGAATCGTCCGATCGCGCACCAAGAGGGCGCCGACGTGCTTCCGGTCGCAGGTGGCTCGGCTGGCGACCTGCTTGGCGATGTCCATGAAGTACTCGTCCCAGGTGCTGCGCTTGCTCATCGGCGCTCCGTCGAATTTCGTGGAACCGCGTTGCCCAGCCGGAGCAACCCCTTGCCCATGAAAGGGACCTGCGCGCGGTGGCGCCACCCTACTTCGGCGCACCCGGTGGTGTCGCGACCGCTGGCACTCGGCGTGCTGGGACTGAAGCTTCGATGAGGGCGAGGCTGGCGGTGGGGGTGGGGGCTCTGGCCTTGGCGGCGATGGGGGCGACCGTGATCTCGCTCGTCCGGGGTCCGTCGGGGCCGCCGGCCTCGCCCAGTCCGGACGGAGATCTGCCGCCGCTGGTCGAGCTGTCCGGACGATTGCAGTCGATCAACCGATCCGTCGGCGCGGTCACACTCGGCGGCCCCCAGGGGCCGGTGCGTCTGGCCGTGAACGAAGCGACCACGGTGTTCTGCCACGGGCGGCTCGGGGCCCTGACCGAGCTGGCGGTGGGCCAGCCGGTGCGGGCGGCCTACGAGGCGCGCGGAAAACAGCTGGTCGCGGTCTGGATAGAGCTGGTGCCCTGACCGGGGCGCCGCGACGTCGCGCCGCTACCTAAGCGCCGACCGGTCGGCGAGCTTCCCGGCCGCTCCCACCGGCGTCAGGAAGCGGCCGAACCCGTTCTGCTGCATGAAGGCCCGCAGCTTGGCGGACGGCGCCGCGAAGGTTTCTCCGGGCATCGGCACGTCGAAGCTGTAGTCCTGCTCGGCGACCGCGAAGCCCACCTTGGCCGTCCGGTAGCCTTCGACGATGGCCAAGAGCCGCCCGGTGGCGCGCGAGAAGACGCCGCCTCCCGACGCGCCGTAGCCGATCGGGGCGTCCGTCTTCAGCATGACCGGAACCCGGCTCTTGGGGTCGAGCTCGACCTGAGACACGAGCCCCCCCGAGACCGACAGGGCCCGGCCGTAGGGCGCCCCCACCACCAGGACTTCGTCGCCCGGTTCGAGCTCTTCGTCGGTCGCGAGCTCTGCGGCCTGAAGTTGCACGCCGCGCACCTTCACCAGCGCCAGGTCCATCTCGGGCACCTTGCCCATCGCCGCCGGTTCGGCGTCGATCTCGAGCGGCCCCGCTTCGGTGTCGACCACCACCACCAACCGCGGCCCGTTCAGCCCGGCCGCGTCGACGACGTGCTCGTTGGTCATCACGTAGCTGACCGTGCCGCGTTCGGTCTGCTCGCAGCCCACGACGACGCCGGTGGCCGACCGGCGCAGGGCCTGGCCCTCGTAGACCCAGACCCGGACGTTCTGCGGCAACAGGGCGCGAACCCGTTCGCGGCTCGACGAGGGCGCGGCGACGGGGCCAGGCGCGGCCTGCGCGGACTGCACGAGGGCTGCCGTGGGAGTGGCGGTGGCACAGGCGGTCGCGACGAGGGCGGCGGCCGCCCAGGCGAAATGCAGGTTCATCGAGGCTCCGGTCGAGGTTCCGTCCGATTGTCCACGGACTGGACCACGCGTACACCAGAGGCGGAATCGAGGGCCGGGCGCCCTGCCTGCTGGGCAGGCGCGAGGGGGGTGTCTACGTCCGTCGGCGGGCGCGGAGGGCTCGGTCCAGGATCAGGTCCTCGAGTGCTCGCCGCGAATCAAGCACTGCCAGGACTTCGACTCGCTCGCCGACTACCGAGTAGATGACGCGCCAGGGTGAAACGATGATCTCCCGATGCGTGCTGCCCTGGTTTCCAAGCTCTGAAACATGCCGACCCCGGTGCGCCAGCGTCCCCAGACCCTCGATGGCCCGCTCCAGCCGGTCGGCAACCTCGGCCGCCACGAATGGGTTGTCCTCGGTGATGAAGTCGACGATCCGCTCCAGGTCGCTCGACGCCTGAAGCGTCACTCGGACGCGGTACCGCTTCGGGGCCAAGTGCCTACCCGCTCTGTCGGACGCGACGCCGAACCCGGGCGAAAGTTTCCGCAACCGACCGGGTGCGGCCAGCGGCGGCGTCCGCCTCGCCCGGCGCGAGCAGGGTTCTCATCAAGGCGGCATCTCGCATCTGCTCGTAGCTCGCGACGTCCATCAGGACCGCGCGCGCCTTGCCATTTTGCGTGATGACTACCGCCCTCCGGCTGTCGGCGAGCTGCCGCATCAAACGAGCCGCGCCTCTCTTGAGCGCAGTGATGGGTTTGATGTCTTCTTCCATTCTCATAATCGCGAATCTAGCACCACAAATGGGGCCACGAAAGGCCCCTACCCGCGGCGCACGCACACTCCGGAGAACCCGCTGGTACGCTGGCAGCGGAAGGACATCGGGCAATCGAAGTCGGACGAGCAGCCCGAGGCGCGGTTGTCGACCGTGTGTACGGGCATGCCCATGTCGTTCACGAGTCTCCCGCACACGCCACCGCTGGCGATGGACCCCGCCGCGCGAATGCACCGGGTCGGGAACGAGCAGTCGAAGTCGGAATGGCAGCCGCCGTTGCCGCGGGCGCGAACCACCTGCTCGGAGTCCGACCCAGGCATCGCCACCGGCGTTCGCCCGGACATCGAGCTCATTCGGTAGCTGTTCTCGTATCGGCGGGAGACGCCCCGCCCGCGCGCGCACGCCGTGCAGACAACAATCAGCACGCAGACTGCCACGCCTCTGATGAGCGGAACTCGTCCCCTGGGGGCGTCCTGTCGATTCACGGCCCCACCGGCAGCTCGGCGAACATGACTTGCGTTCCCTCGAGCCAGATGGCGAAGCAGCGCGAATGGCCGCAAAGGAGAACCGGCTCGCCCTGGACGGTGGCCGAGGTGCGCGCCCTGCCCTTGACCCGGAGGTGACTGCCCGAGACCTTGGCGCCCATCGATTTGTCGAGCGCCTGGCGCGAACCGAACACCAGCATCCCGTCGGCCCGAGGCTGACCGAGCGCGTAGAGCGCGTCACCCGTGGCCCCGTCGAGAGCCAGGGCGATTGGGGTGAAGCCGGTCTCGCCGGTGGGGGCGCCGAAGGCCTGTGCCGGACCGTCGCCGCCACGGTAGAGCGCCGTCCCGGTGGCGGTTTGAAGCCTCAGATCGCCCGAGTCGAGCTGCCCGAATGACACCAACCGACTGCCATCGGTGGTGACTCTGGGGAATGCCCCGGCCTCACCCGAACCCAGCGGGCTGGACAACGAGAAGTGAGTCGTCTGCACACCTTGAGAGTCGGTGACGAGCATTCCGTAGAGGTTGAAGGCGGCGGCCGTCGAGCCGAACGTCAACTGCGCGTGGGGGTCGACCACGTCTCGGACCACCAACTGGCACGAGCCGCTCACGCAGGTGCTCTCGGCGCCCAGCAACTTCGAGGTCAGGTGGAAGTTCCCCTGGACGACCTGCTTGTCGTAGCTGCCTACGTCGCCCGTCAGCTCGCCCAGGTCGAAGATGAACGGCGCGCTCGAACCAGTCGAGCCTTCCGGCAGCAACACTCCGCCGACCAGGAATCTCGAGTCGGAAAGCTTCAGGCCGAGGCCCGTGGGCGTCCACCCGTCCTCGGACATCGGGACGCTCTTCGAGGCGGCCAGGTGGCGGTTCGGGCCGACCGCCTGCAGGTGAAAAGTTGGGACCGGAACGCCGGGCTCGGCCCAGGCGAGGTAGTAGGTGTCAACGGGACGGTCCCAGGCGATCGACGCCCCTGCTTCGCCATCGGCTCCCGAAGTGACGACCGTCGGGGCGTCACGAAGCCCCCCGTCGAGGGTGATCGAGAGAAACGCGACCGAGGTCCCCACCGCCGTGTCGAAGGTCAGCGCGAGGCCGACGCTGTCGTCGGTGAGAGCCGCGTCGATTCGGCGGGCCGCCGCGCCGGCCGGAAGCCCTCCCAAGTCCACCCGAACCACCGATAGGAGATCGGACGGCGCGCCCCCGTCGTTCGTTCCGGTGGAGGTCGGCGGCGTCGTGGGGGTGGCGCCGACCGGAAAGCCTATCTCGCAGCCCGCGAGGGCCAGTACCAGCGACAACGAAAGAAGCGCTCTCATCGATTCGGCTCCGGGTGAAGTTTGGCCTCTATTGGGCCGAGCGCGGAAATCCGTCACGGGGCTGGCTCGATCGCGGCGTCCACCGCGGGCGACAACATGCTTCGCGGGAACTGGCGGCGAAACCTGTCGGCTCGCTTCCGAGCAAGCTCCCCGGCGCCCGATGCGGCCAGGCACTGGACGGCGAGCGCCTCGCGCTCTTCGGCGAGCTGACCTTGCGGGAAGAGGGCCTCGTGGCGGCCCAGGGCGGCGAGCGCGTCGGAGGTGTGCCCCTGGGAGAGAGCCGAGCGCGCGGTCTCGATGATCATCCTCTCGGCGCGCAGTGGGCGGGCCCCATCCACCAGCGGGCTCGGGCGGCCTGGCGACCCTGCGGTCGGCCCGGTGGAGCCCCCGGCGGGCGCAGCCGCGGGTGAAGGAGCCGCCCCCTGCGCGGTCAGAGGCGCGGAGTCAGGATTGGCGTTTAGCCCGGCCCGAGGTTCCTCTCGGGGTTCGGCGTTCGGCGCAACCGTCGCCCCGGCAGTCCGCGCGCCAGCCAAAGCAGAAGGCGCGAAGAGATGCGCAGGTGATCCCGTGGCGACGACGATGCCGGCGCCGGCGAATCCGCCGAGCACGAACAGCAGCGAACCCGCCACCACCTTCCCTGCGGCGCCGTGAGACATCGCAGCGGCCGGAACCGCGAGACCTGGACCGGACCGGGGCGGCGTACCGGCCCCCTGGGTATCGGGCTTCGGGGCGACCGGCGGCAGCCCGAGCGTCTTCTCCAACCTCGCAAGGACTGCGTCCATCGCCTCGGTCGGCGCGTCCGAGCGCCCACGCTCGAGCTCGACGAGCGCGCGAGAGACGGGCGAGAGGTCGTCGATTTCCGGGTCGGTCATGACCGCCTCTCCTGGGCCTGTAGCCCCTGAACTGCCTTGTCGAAGTGCCGCCGCGCGAGCCGCAGGCGCGAGTAGGCCGTGTTCAGCGGCGCACCCACCAGCTCGGCGATCTGCGGCATGCCGTACCCCTCGATTTCGTGCATGACGAACACCGCCTTCTGGTCGAGGTCCATCGTGTCGATGACCTTGAGCGCCAGGTCGCGCGCCTGGCGGGTGGCGACCCGTTCTTCGGCGTTCATCACCGGGTCGGGCACCTCGACGGCCTCACTCACTACCTCGCGGTGGTTCTGGAACTTGCGGCGGAAATCGAGGACGACGCGGTAGGTGATGCCGAACAGCCACGGGCGAACGGGGCGAAGCGCGTCGTAGGTCGCCCACCTCTTGAAGGCCGTGACGAAGACGTCATGCGCCAAGTCCTGAAGCTCAGGTCCTCGTACCCCCAGCCGCTGGAGCGACGCCCACACGTAGCCAAACTCGTCCCGGTAGACCGCCCGAAAGGCGTCGGGAGAAGGAGCGGACGCTGGCGGCGCGGGGTCCGATGACATGGGCGTGCCCCTATTGGGGCGTGGCTCGAAATCCGTCACGGGAAGTGTTTGACCGCGCAGAGGCCGACGCCACCCGCCAGCGCCGGGGTCTTCCAGACTTCGCCGCCGCTGACCTGCAGCGACGTGTGGACGATCGGCGCGACCAGGTCTCCTGAAACCGCGAACGAAAATGAACGGACGCGGAAGAGCTCGGCGACTGCGCGCCCTCCCACGGCGACGTAGGGGGTCGCTCCTTGCCGCGCGTCGTCGTAGCCGGCGCCGCTGATGGTGAGCGCACCCGCGGATACCAACCCACAGCCGGCGAAGCGACGGTAGTGCAGGCAGGCCACGACCGACCCGACCACCAGGGCGCTGTCGATGCGCCCTCCAGCGACCTCGTAGCTGGAGATCGGGTCGACGCGTGCCTCGAGGCCGACCGATGCCGTCTTCCACTGTAGGCGCGCACCGAGCTGGAGGCTGGGGCTCGCGAGCGGCATCGATGCGACCGCCACGCCGAGGCCCGCGTACGCGTGGACCTTCGCCGGCCGAGGTCGATTCCGCGAGAACGGCTCGCCCTCGAGCTCGACCGGCCCGGAGTCGGGCTGCAGGGGCTGTCGGGGCTCAATCGCCGGAACCGAAGCGGCGACGTCGTCCGGGGGCGGCGGGCTCGGTGTGGCGGACTGTCGAGGGGCGGGCTCAGCGGCGGCGCCCTCGGTTGCCTGCGGGTCTCGCGCGGCGGCGGCGGGCCGAGTCGTCACGAGCGGATCAATGGCGATGCTGATCGCCAATTCCATCGCCGACGCGAGCTCGCGGCAATCGCTGGCGGGACCGGTCAGCTCACGCTGCCCTACCGCCTGGGCCGGCGAAGAACCCGGTCCGGCGTCGGCCCTGTCGCGCTCGAGGCGCAAGATCCCCCTGAGCTGCGTCCCTGCCCTGCTCACGACGGCGCTCACCTTCAGCTCGGCTTCGTCGACGAACGGGTTGTACCCGAGCCGTGCGGCGATTCCCTGCTTCAGCGAGGCTGCGTCAGGGCAGCCGTCGGCACCCTCACCCCGTTCGTAGGACAGGCGCGCCACCCGGGCCGGGAAGGCGCCCGCACCCGCCGCGGCGAGCACGGCGATCATGGCAGTCCAGGTGGGCAGGCGATTCCCCGGTGAAGGCAAGGCGGCTCGGGCGCGGCATGTACGCCGAACCGCGGCACAGGGGCAAGCGCAGGCCGCCCGCGGTTCCGACGGGGAAAGTGGCGGCTTGGCCTGCAAACCGGCTGAGCGGGGGACGGCCGTTCAGGCGTACCGCTTGCGCCGGAGGAACAGGAGCGTGTCCTTCGCGCAGTTCTCGCAGTAGCCGTACTTGGTGGTCAGCACCTTCAGGGTCGACTCGACCTGGGTCTGTTCCTTCGACGAGAGCGCGGCCCGTTCTTCTGACAGGTAGCGCAGCACGTTCTCGGCGTTCTTCTGAACCACGCGCTTTCGTTCCTCGAAGAAGTGGTCGCGCAGGCGGCGGAACAGATCGGGAAAGATGCGCGGGTAGTCGAGCGCCAGGTCGGGGTGGTCGACCTTGTGCGCGCCGATCTGCGAGATGACGGCGCGTCGGAACTCGGACGCGTCTTCGCCCTTGGGCATGACGATGCCCTCGAGCTCGCCCATGCGCGCCTCGTCGGGCCTTTCCATGTCGCCGGTGACGCGGTTGCGCATCTTCTCGCCCTTCACCCAGTGCGAGACGTGCTGCACGTACCGTTCGACCAGCTCGCGGTACTGCCCCTCGGAGACCAGGCCCATCGAGTCGCGAATCTCGTCGTCCACCACGTCGAGGTACTCGCGCTCGGCCGCCTTCACGAAGTCCTCGTGCTCGTGGTACCCGTCCACGACTTCCTGCTGTAGGAATTCGTAGACGCTCTTGTCCTTGCAGAGCCCTTCCAGCTCTTCCAGCACGGCCAGGGCGGACAGGCACTTGTAGTTGGGGTTCTGCGCGGCGTTGAACAGCGCGGTCTTGATCTCGCGCGCCGACGCCCCGCTGCGCCCCTCGTAGTTCGGGTACGCGTCCGACTCGCCGTAGATGTCGCCCAAGGCCTTCTTGAGCTCTTTGGCCTGCGCCTGGGACAGCCGGTCGGGCGGGTGCCCCTCTTCGTACAGGTGCAGCTTCTCGACCGGAGTCAACCGCTCGACCAGGTCCTTCACCTCGGCCGGGTAGCGGTCGGTCACCGGCTTCTTCAGGCGGGTGAGCACCGCCCACAGCGACGCGACCTCGGTGACGTGCGGCGAGACGTGCTTGCCCACCGTCGTCTGGGTCACCTGGGTGTCGTAGATCTGCTGTTCGACCCGCCAGCGCCGCAGGTACGGCACCCGCACCAATTCGATGCGGCCCTTGAACGAGGCGAAGTCGGGCAGCTCTTTGAAGGCCGCCAGGTGCTTCTCGTTGGACGAGGCGATCAGCACCTCGTCCAATTCGAGGATGAAGTGCTCGAGCGGCACCTCGGCGGTCTCGCTCGCTCCGAGCAGGTACTTGAAGGCCTCGAGCGGGCGCTTCAACAGGTCGGAGTACTCGATCAGCCCCCGGTTGGCGGAAACCAGCGCCCCGTGGGGCTCGAACAGGGCGACGTTGTGGAGCGCCGCCGGCAAATTCATCGGCGACCGGTCGGCCGCGACCTGGTGGTAGGTGGCGTCGACGCTCATCTGCGGTTCGACCGTCACCGTGCCGATCTGGTACCGGCGCGAGATGTAGAAACGCTCTACCTGCACGTGCCGCAACAGCTTCAGGTAGTCGCCCGAGTTGACCGTCAACAGGGCGTCGTACACCTTGCGGCACTTGTGGCAGAGCTCGCCCTCGAGCAAGTAGTCCGAGATGACGAAGTCTTCCTTGGGCCCGGCCTCGCGCAAGGACTGCTCGAGCAACTGCTTCCGTTCGTCGCGGGGGATGACGAAGAGCGGATGATCTTTCATCTCGCAGGCCAGCCGCACCTCGATCTGGTCGGCCTCTAAGTGGGCGTAGGTGGCCAGCTCTCCCTGCGCGGCCAGCTTCTCGCCGAAGCCGATGCTGCCCTTGATCAGCTTCTCCGACGGGAACACCCAATTCACGTGGTACAGCGCACCCGCCGGCTGCCGCGAGTAGTGTTCCATGCCGGCCTTCAGCGCGTCGACGATGGACGACTTGGCCGACCCGTTCGGCCCGTGCAGCATGATCAGCTTGTTGACCCGGCCCGCCCGGGCGAAGTTGCCGAGCAGCCGGTACACCGAGTTCTGGACCTCTTCCTGGCCGGCGACCCGCCCTTCCCGCTCGTCGGTGGCCCGGTCGAAGATCTTGAACCGGCGGATTTTTCCCGACGGATGCGGCACCGAGTCGACGCCGAACCAGTCGATGGCGTCCTTCAGGAACTGGGCCGCGTTTCGCGCCTGCGCCCGGGGGTTCTGCAGAAAGAGCGCGAGGTACTCCTCGAACGAGAGGATGGTGCGGTCCTTCACGAAGTCGGCGGTGACTTCCGAGCCGGTGGTCTGGAGAAAGCGCTTGGCTTCCAAGGGGATCTCTCCTGTGCTTAGTTCCGCGCCGGCCATTAACCTCACAGATGCGCCGAGCCGGCAACCCCAACGCGACAATTCATAGGGCCTGGGCGGCCGCCGGCGGGCTGTGGCTCTGGGCGCTGGTCCTCTCGGCCTGCCCTGCGGTCTCTTCCAAGCCCTGCTCGGCCGACGCCGACTGCCCCGACGGCCGCTGCCGGCGCGGAGCCTGCGGCCCCACCTGCCTCGACGACGGCGAGTGCGGCACTGACCAGACCTGCCAGTCGGGCAAGTGCCTGATGAGGCCCGAGTGCGCCCGCGACGACGACTGCGCGACCGGCTTCACCTGCACCGCCGGCGCCTGCCTGTGCCAATCCGACGCCGCGTGCGCCGCGAACCAGGCGTGCGTCCTGGGCCAGTGCCAGACCCAGCCGCGCTGCCGGGGAGACGCCGACTGCGCCGGCACCGGCCGCCGCTGCGAAGTCACCCAGGGGCTGTGCGTGCCGCCCTGCGCCTCGGCGGCGGACTGCGCTCCCGGGCTCGATCCGGCGATCGCGACCGCCCTCTACCAGTGCTTCCAAGGGGCCTGCTCGCGCCACTGCCTGAACGACGTCACCTGCGGGCAGGGCCTCATCTGCCGCGACGGGCTGTGCGAAGTCTCGGACTGCGCCACGATGTCCGACTGCCTGGCCGGCCAGTACTGCACCAGCGCGACCTTTGGCCGCTGCGTCGAGTTCAAGCCCTGCGGCTCGAGCTCCGAGTGTTCCGCCAACACCGAATGCCGGCCGTTCGCCCAGGGCCAGTGCCCCCCGGGGTTCCCCTGCCAGACTCCACTGTGCCAGGAATTGCCGACCTGCCTCGTCGACTCGGACTGCGGGCTGGCCGGAAACCCGCTGCCCGGCCGCGACCCGGCCTTCTGCCAGGACGGCCACTGCCAGCCGACCACGACCTGCGCCGACCCGGTCGACTGCGCGGCGCCGCTGACCTGCGTGGGCGGGCTGTGCGTGCCGGGAAGCTGCCGCGGCCAACTCGATTGCCCCTCGGGGGAAGCCTGCGTCGACGGCGCCTGCGGGCCGGCCCCAGCGGCGGGAGACATCGACCGGCTGAGGCTGACCCCGAAGCGCGCCACGCTCGAGGTCGGCGACACGCTGCGCTTCAGTCTCGTCGCCTTCCGCCTGGACGGTTCGAGCTTCCCCCTGGCCGCCGGCACCTTCGAGGTGGTCGATCTCGCGGGCGCGCCGAGCGCCGCGGCGACGGTGGACGCGACGGGCCTCGTCACGGCGGTTGGCCCGGGCGAGCTGAAGATCCGCGGCTCGGTGCCCGGCGCCAACGTGGCGGCGCAGGAAGCGCGGCTGACGGTCTACGCCCAGGTGGACGGAGGGCGGCGCGTGCTGGTGGTCGAAGAGGCCTCGGGGCTGCCGATACCGGGCACCGTCGTGCGCGGCTGCGAGCAATCGCTTTCGGAAGAGACCTGCGTGGCCCCGATCGAGGCGACTACCAGTGCGACCGGCGAGGCGCTCTTCCCGGCGTTCGGGCCAGGCCCGGCGACCTTCACCGCGATGTCGCCCGCGGTGCGAGCCGACGGGCTGCCCAAGTACGACCGGGTGTCCGTGGTGGGGGTGACGGCCGGGGACGTGTACCTGCCGCTGTCCGACAACCCGGTCGCGGGGGCGGCGGGCTTCGAGGCGTCCATCCTCTTCACCGACGTGCACTCGACCGGAGCGTACTGGGCCGGCTTCGCCGCGCTCTCGGCCAGCGACCTGCCCGCGGTCGACCTGACTGCCCTGTTGGGCGAGCCCTTCTACGTCAACGCGCCGGCGATTCCCCAGCCGGTGCCTGTGCCGGGCAGCGTCGTGCTGTACACCTCGCCGGGGCTCGGAATCGCGCGGGAAATCAAGGGCCAGTCCTACGGGCTGGGCCAGCCGGGGCTGCGGCGCTCGGTGGCCTTCGCCGGCCGAACGGCGCTGGCGCAGCTCGCTTCGGTCCGGTCGGTGTCGGTGCTGGCCTACGCCGGCGCGCTCGACTACGCCCTCCAGCCCGAGACCGCGGTCTCGCTGTTCCCGCTCGTGTCCGACGCGGACGACATCAACGGCAACGGGCTGTGCGACGACCCCACCCGCTGCCCCGGGGGCACCGAGCAGGTGCCCGACTACGCGCACTTCGCCCGGCTGTCCTTCACGCCCCGGCGCCAGCAGAACCTGCGCACCGAGGTGGTGGTGCCCGACGTTCCGGCGTCGCTCGACACGGTGGTGGTCGCATCGGTCGAGACGAGCGCCGAAGAAGGGCTCTTTCCGCTGGGCTTCGCTTCGGGCGCGGCGGGAGTCCCTCAGGGCGGCGCGAGGCCGGTCGACCCGATCGCGTTGAGAAGCGGAGCACCCTACGGCGGCGCCGAGACCGCCACCCCCGGCATCTGGGCTTTGGCGACCAGCGCCCAGGCCGCCGGGACGAGCGTGAGCGGCGACCTGACCGCCCGGCTCACCCACTCGGCGACCTTGCCCACCCGCGTGCTGGTCGACCCTTTCCTGCCCATCGCCGAGGGCTCGACCTTCACGCCCGCGACCCGGGCGTTCAGCCCCGGGCAGCCGGCCTGGAGCGACGCCGCCCTGGCCGGAGCGACGCTGGCCGAGCTGGTGATCTCTGGGGCCGACGGCCGGCACCGGGTCTACTTCGCACTGCAGGCCGACCAGACGACGGTTTGGGTGCCCCAGGGCCCTCCCGGCGGCGGAAACGATCCTGCCGGCGAGGAGGCCGCTTCCGTCCGCGTCGTGGTGCTGGACGTGGCCGGGGTGCCCGCCGACGGCGTTTTCACCCTCGCGCGCCAGAACCTGGGAAATCTGCCTGAGTTTCTCGCCGGGTATTCTCGCTTCCAGCTTTAGTGGACTATAAGGGGCCGAAACACCCATGCCGAAGGAACCAATCATCGGAATCGACCTGGGCACGACGAACTCGTGCGCGGCGATCGTCGAGGGGGACAATGCCGGCGTCCCCATCGTCAAGCTGATTCCGTACAAGGGCGGCGAGTACACGGTGCCGTCGATCTTCGCCATCGACGACAAGGGCCACGAGCTGATCGGCTACGAGGCCAAGCGGCAGTGGCAGCTCAACCCCAAGAATACGGTCTACGGCGCCAAGCGCCTGATGGGCCGCTCGTTCCGCAGCGACATCGTCGAGACGATGCAGCGCGTGGTCGCCTACTCGGTGCGGCCCGGCCAGAAGAACGACGTCGTCATCGACGTGGCGAACAAAGAGTTCTCGATGCCCGAGATCAGCGCGCGAATCTTGAACAAGATTCGCGACGTGGCCTCGAACTACCTGCGCGTGCCGGTGCGGCGGGCCGTGGTGACGGTGCCGGCCTACTTCAACGACCGCCAGCGCCAGGCCGTCAAGGACGCCGGCAAGAGCATCGACCTCGAGGTGCTGCGCATCATCAACGAACCGACCGCAGCCGCCCTGGCCTACGGGGTGGGCAAGAAGCTGAACGAGACGGTGGTGATCTTCGATCTCGGCGGCGGCACCTTCGACGTGTCGATCATCGAGATTCGCGACCGGGTGTTCGAGGTCAAGGCTACCGGGGGCGACATCTTCCTGGGCGGCATCGACTTCGACAACGCGATGATTCACCACATCCTCAAGGACTTCACCGCGAAGACTGGCATCGACCTGGCCAGCGACCCGGTGGCGATGCAGCGCATCAAAGACCTGGCCGAACGCACCAAGTGCGACCTGTCGGCGCGCGAAGAGGTGCCCTTCAACATCCCCTTCATCACGATGACGGCGCAGGGCCAGCCGCTCAACATCGAGCTCAAGTTCACCCGCAAGCTGCTCGAACAGCTCACCTCGGGGCTGGTCGACCGGACGCTGCAGATGGTCGCCCGGGTGCTGGTGGACTCGGGGCTGTCGACCAAGGACATCGACGAGGTGATGCTGGTCGGCGGGCAGACCCGCATGCCGGTGGTGCAGGAAAGGCTCACCAAGTTCTTCGGCAAGCCGCCGTCGAAGGGCGTGCACCCCGACGAAGCCGTCGCGATCGGCGCCGCGCTCTACGCCCACTCGCTGCAGGACGACACGAACCTGAGGCTGCAGCTGCTCGACGTCATCCCGATGGCCATCGGCCTCGAGAAGGCGGGCGGGGCCTTCCACGTCGTCTTCCCGCGCAACGCCCCCATCCCCAACGCCAAGCAGGTCACCGCGACCACCAGCTTCGACCAGCAGACCGAGCTGATGATGCGCATCTTCCAGGGCGATAACGATCAGGTCATCCGGAACGAGCTGTTGGGCGAGTTCACCTTCTCCGGCATCCGCGCGGACAAGGCGGGCAAGGCCCAGGTCGAGATCACCTTCGACGTGAACATCGAGGGCATCTTGACGATGCACGCGCGCGACCCGTCCTCCGGGCGCGAGATGAAGACCACGGTGCGGGTGACGCAGAGCTGAACCCCGCGGCTACGCGGTCTTCTTTTCCTTCTCGAAGACCAGCTGCGGCGGTTCGTGCTTGGTGACCACCGCCTCGCTGATCTTGCACTCCTTGATGCCGTCCCGGTAGGGGACGTCGTACATGATCTCGAGCATCGAGTCCTCGAGGATGGCGCGCAGCCCGCGGGCCCCCGAGTTGCGCCGCATCGCCTCGCGGGCGATGGCCCGGAGCGCTTCCTTGGTGAAGGACAGCTTCACCTTCTCCATCTCGAACATCTTCTGGTACTGCTTCACCAGCGCGTTCTTGGGCGTGGTGAGGATGACGATCAGGTCTTCCTCGCGCAAGTCATTCAGGGTAGCGACCACCGGCAGGCGCCCGACGAACTCGGGAATCATCCCGAACTTCATCAGGTCTTCGGGTTCGGACAGCTTCAACAGCTCGCCCACCGAGCGCTCGTCGCGCTGGGCCAGCTTGGCTCCGAAGCCCAGCCCCTTCTCGCCCACCCGGCGCTTGATGATCGAGTCGATGCCGTGGAAGGCGCCGCCGCAGATGAAGAGGATGTTGGTGGTGTCGACCTGAATGTATTCCTGCTGGTTGTACTTCTTGCCGCCGCGGGGCGTGACGTTGGCCCGGGTGCCCTCGATGATCTTCAACAGCGCCTGCTGTACGCCTTCGCCGCCGACGTCGCGGGTGGCCGAAGGGGTATCGCCCTTCCGGGCGATCTTGTCGATCTCGTCGATGTAGACGATGCCCCGCGCCGCCTTCTCGACGTCGTAGTCGGCGTTGTGGAGCAGGTTCTGGATGATGTTCTCGACGTCCTCGCCCACGTAGCCGGCTTCGGTGAGGGTGGTGGCGTCGGCGATGGTGAAGGGCACGTTGAGGAACCGCGCCAGGGACTGCGCCAAGAGCGTCTTGCCCGACCCGGTCGGGCCGATGAGCAGGATGTTCGACTTGGCCAGTTCGACCTCGTCGCCCGCCTGCCCCTTGACGCCGGGCCGCGGCCTGACTGGCGGCTTCTTCCGCTGGTAGATGCGCTTGTAGTGGTTGTACACCGCCACCGCGAGCACCTTCTTCGCGTGGTCCTGGCCGATGACGTAGTCGTCGAGGAAGCCCTTGATCTCGGCCGGGGTGGGCAGCGATATCTGCGGCTTGCCCTCTTCGCGGTCGTGCTCTTCGGCGATGATGTCGTTGCACAGCTTGATGCACTCGTCGCAGATGTAGACGGTCGGGCCCGCGATCAGCTTGCGCACTTCGCGCTGCGACTTTCCGCAGAACGAACAGGACAAGTTGACGTGGTGCTCACCCTTCTTCACGAACGCCTCCGACCGAAATGGTACTACAGCGACCCCGGCCCAGAAATTCGCGGCGCCTTCATGCGCCTACATTGCTTGCCGCCAACTTAGACTCGACCGGCGTCGCCTGGAAGTCCCCGGCGCGAAGCCCGCGGACTTCGGCGACACTGTCCCCTGCGCACCGTCGGCCAGCCGACCTAACTACGCTTCCTCGCCCGTCAGCCCCTCGACGTCCTCGGCGAGCGCGGCGGCCCGTTCGGCGATGGCCCGCGGGACCTTCTTCTGCGCCGCGAGCTCGGACGCCAGCTTGCGGGCGAGGGCGGCGAGGCGCCTCAGCTGCGACGCGTCGGACGCCGGTTCGGGCGCCGGGCGCGGAAACCGGTCGACCAGCTCGCGCTTCAGCTCGGACACCGGCTGCTGGGGGTTCCAGATCGAATCGCGGACGCTGCGGTACTCGGCCGCCGACAGTTGGCCGCGTTCCTCCGCGTTCGCCAACACCTCGACCACCTCGAAGGCCGGCGCGCGCTGGCCGACATCCTCGGAAGCGACTTCCTTGGGCTCGTGCTTGGCGAGAAACGAGAACGAGCGGATCAGCTTGTCGGCCGTCGCCTTCCTGATGTGCAGCTCGTGCGCGCAGTAGGCGTCGAACGAGTCGAAGCCCCAGCCCTGATAGAGCGCCTCGTGGTGCACCTGGACCAGCAGCTTTCCCAGCTCGACCCAGGTGGACTTGAAGCGCTTGGCGGCGACGAGGACGGTGTGGCGCAAGGTGCCCGGGGGGACTTCGCGGGCCTTCTGGCTGAGCGCGGCTTCGGCGTGAGTCATGCGCGACAAGGTACCCGAGGCCGGGCGGCGTTCAAGTGGCAAGTGGCGAAGCGCGAAGCTAGTGCCGCTTGCCCAGGTTGAACGCGAGCTGAACGGTCGCGCCGCCGCTCTCGTTGGCCTTGAACTGCCACTTCTGCAGCTCGCGGAGCATGCAGTCGTAGAGCGGGCCCTGCTTGAACAGCGGGTTGTCGATCCACAGCTTCGTGACCCGGCCCTCGTTGCCGACGACGAATTCGACGGGGATGCGGGTCGACTGACTGGGGTCTTTCTGCGCCTCGGCCAAGAGGCAGGGCACCAGCGTCCGCTGCTTGGACTTCACGATCGCGTTGATGGCGTCCTGGTCGACCGACGCCATCTGCAGGCCGTCGCTCTCGTCG
>JAHFDQ010000715.1 GCA_023248915.1 Archangiaceae bacterium
CCCCCCCTCGCTCAAGTCCAAAAGGGAGCGGCGCCTACCGTCGCTCTCGCCCCAAGCCCCAGCGCTGTGGATCTGCCGCCCTGGGGACAACCGCGCGGCGGTCGGGAGTCGCTAGCCGCTTCGGTGCCGGCGGTTGCCCCCAGGGCTTGGGCAACGGCCTTACCCGGCCACCCCCGGCCACCCCGGCCGTTGTCCACAGCTCCACAGCGTCATCAAGATTGCTTCGCCCTGAGGAAGAACCCCGCCACCCCGATCGGTCGTCGCGTCCCCACCGCGGCTCTCCTACACACCCGACGAGCGAAAGACGCCCCCGAGGCCCACATCATGGGACAACCCTAAAGTCTCACGCCCGTCGGGTGTGTCAGCCAAAAGCCGGGAGACGGTCCAGTTGACACAATTGGAGAGAGTGGGAGGTCCGACAAGACTGGAGGGCTTTCGCAACGTCCGGCGTTCATGGCCGTCTCCCATCCCGTGTAGGCAGAGCTGGCCAGGGCGGCGGGCGAAGAAAGCAAAGACAGTGCCAAGCCTAGACTACGGAGGGATAACCGGCTGTATGTACATATGTTAGGCTGGTTAGTCTTTGTGGCGGGCAATACTGGAATCAAGACTCGATGTCAGACAAGGCCGGTTTCGATCAGGGGTAGCCGTGACTGTCACCGAACACCCAAAAGCGGCCAGTGGGGAACACTTCAAACCCGGCCACCCCGAGTAGCAGGCGGTCAGCATGCGACAGGGGCCTCCGAGGGTGCAACATGGATCTCGAGGGGGAGGGGGGCTCTTGCTGTGGGCGTAGCGAACCTGTTGGAGCTGTGGTGAGTGTGGGCAACGGCCTGGGCGGGGGTGGCCGTGGGCCGGGTGGCCGTTGTCCAAGCCTTGGGGACAACCGCCGCTCCGTTGGTCGTGGTCTTCTTGGCGAGGCCGCGGTTGTCCCCAAGGCGGCACTCTCCACAGCTCTCATGAACCCAGGCACCGTGGGTCGGAACGGTGCTCGGGATGAAGGAGCACTTTCCAGAAGGGGGGGTATCCCAGGCCCGACCCCAGGCGAAGAAGTCGATCCTGGAGCCTGTGGTGAATCGGATTTCGGCGCTGCCGACGGGAAGAGGCCAGAAGGGGTCGCATCGGTCAGTTCTCCGACGGGGCAGCCAGACTGGCGCGATGAGCACGCTGGTGGAGGCGGTAGCTCTTGCCTTGCATCTGGATGATCTCGGCGTGGGCGAGGAAACGGTCGAGGATGGCAGTGGCGGCCGGGACGTCGCCGAGGAACTGGCCCCAGTCTTCGGTAGGGCGGTTGGTGGTGATGATGGTGGAGGCGGTCTCGTGACGGCGGACGAAGATCTCGAGCAGATCCTCGGCGGCGCGGGGGCCGAGCTTCTTCATGCCGAAGTCCTCGAGGACGAGGAGATCGACGCGGGTGAGTTTGCGGACCAGTTCTCGGCGCTCGCCGGTGGCCTCGGCTTCGGCGAAGTCCTGGGCGAGGTCGAAGGTGCTGCGGAGGAGGACGCGATAGCCGGTGCGGATCGCCCCGACGGCGATGGCAGTGACGGCGTGCGACTTGCCGACGCCTGGAGGCCCGATCAGGAGGACGCCGTCGTGGGCGGCGATGAAGCGCGCGGTGGCCAGTTCACAGAGCTTCGCTCGGGGGATCTTCTGGTTGAAGCTGAAGTCGAAGTCGGAGAACTCCTTGACCTGGACGATGCCGGCCTGCTTCAGCCGCCGGACGAACAGTCGATCGGCGCGGCGGCGGAGCTCGTCCTCGACCAGAAGCTCCAGGAACTCGCGATGGGCGAGCGGGGCACTGATGGCCTGCTCCAGGCGCAACGGCAAGGCCTCGACCATGCCGGAGAGGCGCAGGTGACGTAACCGGGCGTTGAGTTCGACGTTCACGGCAGATCCTCCAGTCGGTAGTGGTTCAGGGGGCGGATGCTGGGGTGGTCGGCGAGGAGGCGGAGCTGTTCAGCCCCGGCCGCCCCTTGCTCGACCAACCGGCGGAGATCTTTGTAACGGAAGAGACGATGTTCGGTGGCGGTGCGGGCAGCGGCGAGGACACGCTCCCTGGGATGGGAGCGAGTCAGGCTGAGCGCGCCCTGGATGAGGCGCAGGGCGCGCACGCCGCGTTCGGCGAGGGCTTCGTCAGCCCACTGTCTGAGCTCGGGTCCGACGCGCTCGCAGCGGCCGAGAAGGCGGGCGACGAAGGCCCGTTGAGCGAACGGGGCTTCGGCGGGGGGCTCGCCGGGGCGCGGTGCGAAGCTTCCCGGGGCGACTCGGGCGTACACCGCGATCAGAGCCTGCTGGTGATAGAGACGCACCAGGTGGCGGTCCCAACGCACCTGGAGATCCTCGCCGAGCAAGTGGATGGGAGCGGGATAGAAGGCGCCTTTGACCTCGACGTGACCGTCGGGGTGGACCGTGCGATCGCCGCATTCGAAGAAGGCGAAGGGCTCGGGTGCGAGCGGGCGGAGGGCCGGCTTGTCCGATTCGAGGAAGTGGGTCCAGACCTGACGACGAGTGGTGCCATGGATCCGCAGGCGAGCGATGGTGCGGTTCCAGTGCCGCAGGTGGGCGTTGAACTCCTCG
>JAHFDQ010000716.1 GCA_023248915.1 Archangiaceae bacterium
CACGGTGAGCAGCGAGGTGGGCCCCGAGAAGGGCGCGCCGATGACCGTGTCCCCGGTCAGGGTGATGACGCAGGCGGCGCTGCCGCTGCAGCCACCCCCGACCCAGCCGGAGAAGGTGGAACCGCCGGTCGGGGTCGCGGTGAGCGTCACCACCGTTCCGTGGCCGCGGTTCATCGTGCAGCCGAAGCCACAGTTGATTCCGAGCGGAACGGAGTCCACCGATCCGGTGCCGGTGCCGGACTTGACGATCTGCAGGTCGTAGCTGTTCAGCGCGAATACGGCATTGACGTTCTTGACCGTGTCGATGGTGACCGTGCAGTCGCCGGTTCCGCTGCAATCGCCTGACCAGCCCGTGAACGTGCTGCCAGTGTTCGGTGTGGCGTTCAGGGTCACGACGTCGCCGTAGGTGAAGCTCTGCTGGCAATCGCCGGGGCAGTCGATGCCAGGGCCGGTGACGTGGCCGAGTCCTGTACCCACGTTGAGCAGGAAGGTCTGCGCGGTGAAGGAAGCGGTGACGGTGAGCGGACCGGTGACGTTGACGGTGCACCCGCCGACTCCAGAGCACTGCCCGCCGGCGCCGAACCAACCGTTGAAGTCGGAACCCGGCGCGGCCTGAGCGGTGAGCGCCAGGTAGCCTCCGTAGAGCACGTCTTCACTGCAGTCACTGCCGCAGGCGATGCCCGTTCCCGTGACGGTGCCCGAGCCAGTGCTGATCTTCGTGACGGTCACCGGGAACGTGCCGGGACCGAACTCGGCCGAGACTGTGGTGGCGGAGGACAACGTAACCGTGCAACTGCCGGTACCGCTGCACCCGGCGCCGCTCCAACCCAAGAAGACCGAGGTGGCGTCCTCGGTCGCGGTGAGAGTCACGACCGTGCCCTTGAGCAGGACCTCGGTGCAGTCGATGCCGCAGTTGATGCCGACGCCGGTGATGGTTCCGTCGCCGCCACCGAACTTCGAGACCGTGAGGAGGCCGAGGTTGGGATTGCCGGCATCGACAGGAACACCGCCGTCCGCGGGCGTGCCGCCGTCAACGGGAGTGCCGCCGTCAACGGGAGTGCCGCCGTCAGCGGGAGTGCCGCCATCAGCGAGAGTGCCACCATCAGCGGGCGTGCCGCCGTCAGCGGGCGCACCGCCGTCAGCGGGCGTGCCGCCGTCAGGGGGCGCACCGCCGTCAGCGGGCGTGCCGCCGTCGCCGGGCGTGCCGCCGTCAACGGGCGTGCCGCCGTCGCCGGGCGTGCCGCCGTCAACGGGCGTGCCGCCGTCGCCGACGACCCCAGCATCATTGAGAGCGCCGCCGTCGGAAGGTGTACCGGCATCGACGACGACCGCGCCGGCATCCTCGTCCACGAGGCCGCCATCGTCGGTCGCCTTGCCACCACCACAACCGCCAAGTGACGCGACGGTCAGCGCCGCGAGGAGACACCGATGAGAGATCTTCATGTTCACGAATCATCGCGCACCCGGTCGCTCAGAACGACAACAAACGGGTCACGGCGACGACGGGCTCAGCCGCCCGTCAGCTCGCGGTAGTGCTCGATGGCCCGCCTGAAGTAACTCGACAGCACCATCCCCGCGGCGGCGTCGGTCGCTTCCTTGGGCAACAGCGCGGTCGCGACTGGGAACTTGTTCAGCGCGTGCGCGCTGTGCCAGGTAACCAGCGTCTTGTCGCCGTAGCGCTCGAGCTTGAGCGTTCCGACGTCCTGCTTGACGGTGCCGTTGTCGGACTTGAGCACTTCCCAGCGCACCCGGCTCGACTGCAGCTTGCCGGAAGCGTCTCTGTCGTCGGTGACCGTCTCGACCTTGGTCATGTCGAGGTCCTTTCCCGGCATGCGCAGGACCATGCGTTCGACCTGCCGTCCCGGCCCGGCGGCGCGCACCTCGCCGCCCTTCCAGTCGACCAGATTCTTGCCCCAGTCCTTCGCCGGCACTTTCTTCAGGAACTCTTCCAGCGGCACGTCGACCAACCCGACGGTGCGCTCTTCCACCATGCCGTCGGCGAGGGGGGTATGCATGGTGAGAATTTCGCCGCGCTCGAGCTTCGTGCGTTCCTGCGCGGAAAGGGGCGGCGCCGCGCCGTCGAGCAAGGCCACCTTGGCGTCCATCTTCCCGAAGGCCGCGGGGTCGACCGGGCCCAGGGTGATGGGCTTGGCGCCCGGGGTGTCGAGGCCGACGGTGAGGTCGACGGTGTCCGAGACCGCGTCCGCCACCCCGCGCGCAAATTCCGGAATCCAGCCCCGGGTCACTTGAAGAGGGGGCGCGCCCTCGGGCTTGGCCGAAGGGCCCTTCGCCTTCGGAGGAGCGACTGGGGCGTTTCGCTGAATCTTCGGCACGGGCCACCCTCTGGGCGTCGGGTGGCTCAGCTTACAGCAAACTGAGAGTCTGAGACTAGGGCGCCGAGTCGCCGGGGCCCGACTTGACTGGCGGGGACGCCCGGGAGCAGAACGTGGGCGTGTGCGAAGTGAAGCTGTCACCGACCAGCGGGTGCGAGGCCGCCGTGAGGCGCCCCTTCAGTCCCGCCTGGGAAAACGCCACAGGAGCAACGTGGCTCCGGTACCGAGCCTTGCGTT
>JAHFDQ010000032.1:0-12363 GCA_023248915.1 Archangiaceae bacterium
ACTACGCCACGGCGATGTTCGCGCGGGCGCTTTCGCTGCGGGCGCTCGACGCCGACGACGCCGCGTACGAGGCGGCGGGGCAGAAGGGCTACTTCGGCCTGAAAGAGCTCGCCAAGGGCTTCGACGATCCGCGGCCGCTCGACGCCTGGGCGGTGGACGCGCTGGCGCGCGCCGAGACCCGCCGGCCCCCGCCGAAGAAGTAACAGGCGCTGCCACCTCGTGGACCAGCTCCTCCAGACTTTCCTCGAGTCGTCGCAGGGACTGGTGGCCTACCTGTCGATCTTCGGAGTGCTCTTGGCCTGCGGCCTGGGCGTGCCGTTGCCCGAAGACGTCTCGCTGCTGTTGGGCGGCTACCTCGTCCACGAGGGAGCGGCGGTGTTGCCCGTCATGATCGCCGTGGGCTTCCTCGGCATTCTCTCGGGAGACTCGCTCATCTACCTGGCCGGGCGGCGCATCGGGTCGAAGGTGGCGAAGCGGCCGGGCGGGGTGCTGGGTCGAATCATCACTCCGCAGAAGATGGCGAAGGTCGAGGGCATGTTCGCGCGACACGGCCAGAAGATCGTCATGATCGCCCGGTTTCTGCCCGGCGTTCGCGCGGTCACGTACTTCACGGCCGGCTCGGCGGGCATGTCCTACTCGCACTTCATCTTCTTCGACGGCGTCGCCGCGCTCGCCTCGGCGCCGCTGTTCGTCTACCTCGGGTATCACTTCGGTGGAGAGCTCAACCTGCTCGTCCAGAACGTGCGCCGCGGGCAGGTGCAGGTCATCTCCTTGCTCGTCGCCGCGATTCTCGCCTACGTGCTGGTGGGGCGCGTTCGGGCGCGCCGGGCAGCGGCGGTCGCGAAGGCCGAGGCGCTCGCCGAGGCCGACCCGACGGTACCCGTGATACCGGCGGGTTCGACTTCGAAGCCCGACGCCTACCAGGCCGACCCTCCGCGCTTCACGCAGAGTGGCCCCGTCACTCCGGCAGAGACCTTGAAGTAGCGAGTTCGCGTCAGGCGCGACCGAACAGCCGCTTCAGCCAGCCGACCAGACCGCCGGTCGAGGGCGCCGCCATGACGGGTAGGGGGATCTTCGCGGAGATGCCGGGCGGAATGGGGTGCGAGGGAGCGCTCTGGCTCTGGATCGCCTCGGGCTTGCCCATCTTGGCGCGCACCGCGTCCGGAGTGTCCCGGGTCGAGTAGGTGCTGGTCACCTCGCGGCCGGTCGACAGTTCCTGCGCGGTCACCTTCAACAGGCACTCGTTCGAGAGCTCGAAGGTGATGCTCACCTTGACGGTGCCGCGCGGCCCCATGGGCAGCCCGGCCAGCTCGAGCGTGCCCAGGTACTCGTTCTGTTCGGCGCGGACGTTGTCGCCCTGGAAGATGGTGACCTCGAGGTCGGACTGGTCGTCGCGGCTGGTGCCGATGGTGTACTTCTTGGTCGTCGGCAGGGGGGTGTTGCGTTCGAGCACCGGCTTGAAGCGGCCGCCGGCCAGCCCGATGCCGATGGCCATCGGAAGCACGTCGATGAGGACGACGCCGTCGAGCTGCCCCAGCGAGTGGGCGAGCAGCGCGGCTCCGATGGCCACCGCCTCGTCGGGGTGCACGGCCTTCGAGGGCGCCTTGCCGAAGAACGCGGTCACCTTCTCGTGCACCAGCGGGAAGCGGCTCTGGCCTCCGACGAGGATCACCTCGTCGATCTTCGAGGGGGTCAGGTTCTTCGCCTTCAAGACTTCGTCGCAGGTCGAGATCGATCTCTCGACCAGGGCTCCGGTGAGCTCGATCAGCTTGTCCCGGGTCAGCCGGACGTCGAGATCATACGGTTTGTTCTCGATGAGCGTGACGAATGGCACGTGCACGCGCACCTCGGTGCGCTCGGACAGGCCGCACTTGGCGCGTTCGGCTGCGTCGCTGATGCGCTGCATGGCGACCCGGTCGCCGGCGAAGCTGTGGCCGGTCTTCGCTTCGAAGTCCTCGAGCAGGTGCGCCACGATGGCGTTGTCGAAGTCGATGCCGCCCAGGAAGGTGTCGCCGCCGGTCGAGATCACCTCGTAGACGTTGTCCGCCAATTCGAGCACGGACGCGTCGAAGGTGCCGCCGCCCAAGTCATAGACGAGCACCCGCTGGGTCAGCTTCCGGCCGTAGCCGTAGGCGAGCGCCGCGGCGGTCGGTTCGTTCAAGATGCGCTCGACGTGCAGCCCCGCCAGCCGGCCGGCTTCGCGCACCGCCTGGCGCTGGTTGTCGTTGTAGTAGGCCGGCACGGTGATGACCGCGCGCGAAATCGCCTGCCCGAGCTGATTCTGAGCCACCTCGCGGACCTCACGCAGAATCATCGCGGAGATCTGCTGCAGCGAGTAGACGCGGTCGCCCAGCCGAACCGCGGCTTCGGCCCCGGGCCCCGCGGCGATCTCGTAGTGAAACCGGTCCTTGATCTGCTGGACGGTGGGCGAGTCGAAGGCCCTGCCGATCAGCCTCTTCGCGCCGTAGACGGTCTGGCGCGGGTTGGTGAGCATCTGCCCCTTGGCGGGGTGTCCCACCACCAGCTTGCCGCGCGCGTTCAGCGCGATGATCGACGGCACCGTGTTGTAGCCCTCGCGGCTCTTGAGCACGGAAGGGCGGTCGCCCTGCACGAAGGCGGCGCACGAGTTGGTGGTCCCCAGGTCGATGCCGATGATGGGGCCGGTCCGCGAAGGCGGATCTTTCGGTTCCTCGAACGGCGGAGCTGCGACCGTCGCCGCGCCGGCGACCACCACCGGGGTCGATGACGCGGGTGGGGGCGGGGCTGCAGCCGGTGCCGGTGCCGGGGCCGGAGCGACCAGCGGCGCCAGCGCGGCAGGCGGGCTCGGAGTCGCCTGCTGAGAGGCTGCGGCAGGGACGGCGACGGGCGAGGCCGGGCTAAGGCGCTTGTGCGGCGAAGCCGGGGCGGCGGCCAGACCAGGTGCCGGGGCCCCCGCGGGACCGCCCGCGGCGTACTGCGGAGCCCCCACGCCGGCCGGCACCGGCGGGTCGGCCGACTGGGCGTGGGGTAGGGCCGCCGCCAGCGAGTCCAGAAAGCGCGCCGTGCGCTCGTCCGGGGCGATGACTTTCAGCCCCATGCCCGGCACGCCCTCGCCCTGCTGGCCTGTGACGAAGTGGACCAGGGCTCCCCCGCTGATGAGCGGGTCGCCGTTGGCAAGCTTGATGTCGAGCGAGACGAAGGTGCCGGGGGCCCTGACCGCCTTCGTGCGAAGGTAGAGTCCTCCCCGCGTGATGTAGGCCCCGTACTTGGAGAGAAACTCCTCCGGGCTCGCGAACGGGAGCTTCAGCACCACCCCGATGGGTCCCGCTTCGTCGGCCACTCAGGAAGTCCGTGTATTCAGGTGGTTTCAGCGTAAGCGTAACGCGGGGATGCCGGGGTTCAAAATATGCGTCGAATCCTTTATGGAGTGCCCATGCTGACCCCGAATCTCCGCCTGGCGCTCACCTTCGACGACGTCCTGCTCCAGCCCGCCGAGTCCCAGGTGCTCCCGGCCCAGGCCGACCTGGCGACGCGCCTCACCCGCAACCTGAAGCTGCGCATTCCGCTCGTGTCCTCGGCGATGGACACGGTGACGGAAGGCCGCACCGCCATCGCCATGGCGCAGGAAGGGGGGCTGGGTGTCATTCACAAGAACATGACGCCCGAGCGCCAGGCGGTCGAGGTCGCGAAGGTGAAGAAGTACGAGAGCGGCATGGTGGTCGACCCGGTCACCATCGAGCCCGAGGCGCCGCTGTCGCGCGCGGTCGAGCTGATGCGGCACCACGGCATCTCGGGAGTGCCGGTGGTGAAGGGGCGGAAGCTGGTCGGCATTCTCACCACCCGCGACGTCCGGTTCGAGAAAAACCTTTCCCAGCGCGTCGAAGAGGTGATGACCAAGAAGCTGGTCACCGCGAACGAGGGGGTGACCCAGGCCGAGGCGGTCGAGCTGCTGCACAAGGCCCGCATCGAGAAGCTCTTGGTGGTGGACGACAACTTCGAGCTGAAGGGGCTGGTCACCATCAAGGACATCGAGAAGCGCCGCGCCTTCCCGAACGCCGCCAAGGACGTCCACGAGCGGCTTCTGTGCGCCGCCGCCGTCGGGGTGTCGGCCGACCGCGAACAGCGTATCGAGGCGCTGCTCAAGGCCGGCGTAGACGCCATCGTCATCGACACCGCCCACGGCCACTCGCAGGGCGTGCTCGACGCGGTGCGCGACACTCGGAAGAATTTCCGCCAGCCCTTCGAGCTGATCGCCGGCAACGTGGCGACCGCCGAGGCGACACGGGCGCTCATCAAGGCCGGCGTCGACGCGGTGAAGGTGGGTATCGGCCCGGGGTCGATCTGCACCACCCGGGTGGTGGCCGGCGTCGGGGTGCCGCAGGTGACCGCCATCGACGACTGCGCCACCGAAGCCGACAAGCACGACGTGCCCGTCATCTCGGACGGCGGCATCAAGTACTCGGGCGACATCGTCAAGGCGCTGGCCGCGGGCGCCAGCACCGTGATGATCGGCTCGCTCTTCGCGGGCACCGAGGAAGCTCCGGGCGACGTCATCCTGTACCAGGGGCGCTCGTACAAGAGCTACCGCGGCATGGGGTCGATCGGCGCGATGAAGAAGGGCGCGAAGGACAGGTACTTTCAGGCCGACGTCGACGAACCGATGAAGCTGGTGCCCGAGGGCATCGAGGGGCGGGTGCCGTACAAGGGGCCGCTGGCGATGAACGTCTACCAGATGCTCGGCGGGCTGAGGTCGGGCATGGGGTACGTGGGCTGCAGCACCATCGACGAATTGCGCACCCGGGCGACCTTCGTGCGCATTACCGCGGCCGGGCTCAAGGAGAGCCACGTGCACGACGTCATCATCACCGAGGAAGCGCCCAACTACCGGATGGAGTAGGCCGGCGTCACCGGTTCTTCCGCCGCGGCTCGGCGTGGACCTCGATCTTCTTCTCGGCACCGGTGACGCGGTTCAGTAATTGTTCCTTGTCGTCGGGGGACAGGGACTCGATCGCGTGGCGCAGCGTGGTGAAGTCGATGCGCGCCACCGTGACGGTGCTGCCGCCCTTGTATTCCTGAACGGTGGGGACCTCGACCAGCTCGCGGACGTACCGCTCGAACTCGACGCGGACGTCGGCCGACTGCTGCACGCAGGCCTCGCGCGCGGCCACCAATTCCTGGCTGCCGTCCTGGTAGGCCAGGTCGGGGTTGCGGCTCATGGCTTCGTCGAAGATGGTGATGCGCTTCCTCAGGCTCTCGTAGAGCCCCTGGTAGACGACGCCCCGGTCGGCCTCGGGCCGATTCTCGTTGCGGGCGCGAGCCAGCCCCTCGGGCGTGTCCTGGCAATTGACCTTCGCGAGCTCTGCGGCGTCGACCGAGCCCTTCGCAGGGCCGATGTGCGTCTCTCGGTCGAGCCGGTCTTCCGACGAGACGTCTTTCACGCAGCCTGACCCCGCGGCGCCGGCCAGCGCCAGCACCAGGCACAACAGGGGCGTCACGGGGCGGGCCCAGCCCTCGGGGAGGTCGGAATGCATTTGCTTTAGGGAGTTTTGTAGCGGTAAGGCCTCATGTCAACGCGAGAGTCCGGAGGCGACGTGGACATTCACGCAGAGAAGGTCCTCATCCTCGATTTTGGCAGCCAGTACACCCAGCTCATCGCGCGGCGGGTGCGCGAGCTCGGCGTCTACTGCGAGATACACGGGCCGGCGATGTCGGCCGCGGCGCTGCGCGGCTTCGCGCCCCGGGGCGTCATCCTCTCGGGCGGGCCGGCGTCGGTCGAGGCGGAAGGGTCGCCGAGGTGCGACCCGCTGGTGTTCGAGCTGGGCGTGCCGGTGCTGGGCATCTGCTACGGGCTGCAGCTCATCGCCAAGATGCTGGGCGGGAAGGTGCACGGGAGCGCCCACCGCGAGTACGGCCCCGCCGAGGTCGAGGTGCTGCGCCCGCGGGGGCCCTTCGCCGCGTTCAAGAAGGGCGAGCTGGTGAAGGTGTGGATGAGCCACGGCGACCGGGTCGAGGCGCTGCCCGAGGGCTTCTCGCCCATCGCCCGCACGGCCAGTTCGCCGCTGGCGGCCGCCGCCCACGACGTGAAGCCGATCTTCGGGCTGCAGTTCCACCCCGAGGTGGTGCACACCCCAGAGGGGCGCGAGATGCTGAAGTCGTTCCTCTTCACCGACTGCCGGCTCTCGGGCTCGTGGTCGATGAAGGGCTTCGCCCGCGAGGCTACCGAGGCGATTTGCCGGCAGGTGGGCGACGGCCACGTCATCTGCGGCCTGTCGGGAGGCGTCGACAGCTCGGTGGCGGCGTTGCTCTTGCACAACGCGCTCGGCGAACGGCTGACCTGCATCTTCGTGGACAACGGGCTGTTGCGCGAGGGCGAGCGCGAGCAGGTCGAGGCGGTGTTCGCCGGCAGGTTCCACGTGCCGCTCTGCACGGTCGACGCGCGGTCGAGATTTCTTTCGAAGCTGGCGGGCGTCACTGATCCCGAGCAGAAGCGCAAGATCATCGGCCGCGAGTTCATCGCGGTGTTCGAAGAGGCCGCCCGCGACGTGAAGGGCGCCGACTTCCTGGCTCAGGGCACGCTGTACCCCGACGTCATCGAGTCGGTGTCGACCAAGGGGCCGTCGGCCACCATCAAGTCCCATCACAACGTCGGCGGGCTGCCCGAGGTGATGAAGCTGAAGCTGGTCGAACCCCTGCGCGAGCTCTTCAAGGACGAGGTCCGGGTGCTCGGCCGCGAGCTGGGGCTGCCCGACGAGCTGGTGTCCCGGCAGCCTTTCCCCGGGCCGGGCATGGCGATTCGGGTGCTGGGCGAGGTGACCGAGGAAAGGCTCGCGCTGGTGCGGCGCGCCGACACCATCGTGCAGGAAGAGGTACGTGCCGCCAAGCTCTACAAAGAGCTGTGGCAGGCGTTCGCGGTGCTCTTGCCGGTTCGAAGCGTGGGGGTGATGGGCGACGAGCGCACCTACGAGGCCACGATGGCGCTGCGCGCGGTGACGTCGGTGGACGGAATGACGGCCGACTGGGCGAGGCTGCCGCACGAGCTGCTCGAGCGAATCTCCTCGCGGGTGATCAACGAGGTGCGGGGCATCAACCGGGTGGTGTACGACATCTCGTCGAAGCCGCCCGCCACCATCGAGTGGGAGTAGCAGCTCGTTCAGCCATTCCGTTCAGGCCGAGTGAAGAGGCCCGTATTGAGCGCAGCCTCACTTGGCCGGCAGCGTCAGCTCGTCCACCAGGCGCCCTGCGCCGTAGACCTTCCCGAGCGCCTCGGTCAGCGCCGCCGAGTGCACCGCCACCGCGCGGTTCACCGACGCGTCGAAGCCGAAGCTGCCGCCGAGTGACTCGAGGTTGCCGTCGAAGACGAGCCCCACCACCTCGCCTGCGGAGTTGACGACCGGAGAGCCCGAGTTGCCCCCGATGATGTCGTTGTCGGTGCAGAAATTGAACGGCGTAGTCAAGTCGAGCTTGGCCTTGGCCGCCAACCACGACTTCGGCAGGGCGAACGGGTCGCGCCCGGTGTCGCGCTCGAAGGCTCCGGCGAAGGTGGTGACCGGCTTCACTTCCTTGCCCAATTCGACCCAGCCCTTCACCTGGCCGTACGAGAGCCGGGGGGTGAAGGTGGCGTCGGGGTAACTCGACGTCCCATACACCTTGAACATCGCCTGGGCGATCAGCTCGCCGTTTTTCTTCAGCGGAGCCTCCACCTCGTCCTCGTACTCCTTGCGCAGCGCCCGGGCGTCCGGGTCGATCAGGCGCGCGAACTCCACCATCGCGTCGGTCGACGCCGCTACGGCCTTGGCGCCGCCGTCGAACAGCGCCTGGCGCACCTTCACGTCTCTCAGCCGGGTGGCTCCGACGAGTTTGGCGGCGAGCTCGGCCGGCGACTGGCGGCCCAGCACCTTCTTCACCAGCGGGTCGTCCGGCCCCATCGTCTCGCGCAGCTTGGTGAGCGAGAAGGTGAGGGTGGCTATCTCGAACTCCGGGTAGATGGGCGCCGCCGAGAAGAGCTGCTGCTTGAGGCCGGGCAGCTTCCCGTCGGTGTATTCGCGCAGGCGCTGGTCGTTCGGCTTGGGCAGCTCGTCGGCCGAACGCACCAGCAGCCGGGCGAGCTTGAACAGGTCCGAGGTGAAGCCGCGCCCCTGCTCGACCTGCAGGTGAGGGTTGCGCAGCGGTTTGTACCGTTCGAGCGCGGTGGCGATGGCGTTCCAGGCTCCGCCGTACAGGGGCTTCAGCGCCGGGTCGACGTCGACCTTGGCGCGCAGGACTTTCTCGGCGTCGACCTTCTGCGCGATCAGCTTCTTGTCGAGCAGCGCCTCGAATCGGCCCTTGGTCGCCTTGAAGCCGTTCTCGACGTAGAGCAGCGTCGGGTTCGAGAAGCGCTTCTGCTCGGGCCCCCGGTGTTGGAACTCGGTCAACATGCCCCTCAGCTCGGCGAGGCGGACGAGCGAGGCCGGAAACGTCACGTCCCGCTCGAGCTCGAGCTGAGCCACGGTGAGCAGCCGCTCGGTGCCGCCCGGGTTCCCCGCGACGAAGGTCAGCTCTCCGTCGTGGGCTCCGGCCTTCGACCAGCGGAGGTAGTCGTCCAGCTTGGCGGGTTCGCCCTTCTCGTAGATACGCAGGAACGAGACGTCGAGATCATAACGGGGGAACATGAAGTTGTCGGGGTCGCCGCCGAAGTAGGCGGTGGCCAGCTCGGGCGCGAACACCAGGCGCACGTCCTGGAAGCGGCGGTACCGGTAAAGGTGGTACTGGCCCCCGTGGTACAGGGTGACGACGTCGCAGCGGACCTCGTCGCCCGAGGCGCATTCCTTCTCGATGCGGGTCATTTCGGCTTTCTGCGCCGCGTTGAAGGCCTGGTCGGCCAGCCCCTTCGTGGCGGCGGTCACCCTGGCCGTGACGTCCGAGATGTCGAGCAACTGGTTGACCTCGAAGTCCGGGCAGCGGACCTCGTCCTTTCCCGTCTTGGCCCAGAAGCCGGTGGTCTCGTAGTCGTGCTTGGCGGACGAGATCTGCTCGATGCACCCCTCGGCGCAGTGGTGGTTGGTCATCACCAGGCCGGTGGGCGACACCAGGCTGCCCGAACAGCCGCGGGCGAGGCGGACCGCCGACCGCTGCACGTGGGCCAGCCACTCTTTCGACGGCTCGAAGGAATACTTCGCGCGCACCTTGGCCGACGGGAACTGGTTGAAGGTCCACATGCCTTCGTCGGCCGAGACTGGACCCGAGAGGCAGAGTGGCAACAGGGCGGCGAGGGGCAGGCGAGTCAAAGGAGGGTCCTTCCGGCGACGGGAGGCGGGCGTCATCGCTCGCCGCCGTGGGACCCGTCAAGACCGAGATCCGTTCACCCCCAGCGAAGCGCAGTCGAGGACTGCCCTCGACTCCGCTCGGGCTGAACGGAACTGCTTAGAGCGGCTCAAATCCGAACCTCGAGAAAGTGGCGCGGGCGAACGGCCCCTGAAGGAACTTCACAAGCTTCGCCGCGGCCTCGCGCCCGGGAGTCCCGACCACCGCCACCGGGTAGACGATGCGCGGCCCCTCGCCCTTTGGGACCTCGTACGCGACGCGAACCCGGGGCGACAGGGCCGCGTCCGTCGAATAGACGATGCCCGCGTCGACGTTCTCCGACGCGACCGCGGCCATCGCGGCCCGGACGTCGAGTGTCGGGATGAGAAGGGGTTCGAGCTCGGCCCAAAGGCCCAGGCCTAGGAGCCACTTGCGGGCGTAGATGCCCGCGGGCACGGAGGACGGCTCGGCCAGCGCGATGCGCCGTGCGCGCTTCAGGTCGGCCGGAGAAGCCAGGGACAGCTTCGAGGCCGCGGGCACGACGACGACCAGCCGGTTGGACAGCAGGTTCACCCGCCGCCCGGGCCCACGCGGCCCGAGCGTTCCAACTGCTCCATCTTCGCCTCGTCCGCCGAGAGCAGGAGGTCGGCACGAGCGCCCGCCTCGATCTGTCGCGCGAGATCACTCGAAGATCCGAACGAGAAGCGCACCTGAGTGCCGGTCTCGGCCTCGAAGCGAGCGCCGATTTCCCGAGCTGCCTCAGCGGTGCTGACCGCCGCGAAGACGAGGATCTCGTCGGCCGAAGCGCGGGGAGCGGTCGCGGCGAAAGCCAGCAGGCCGGTGGCGAGAAGGGCTCGGTGGGTCATGTCGCAGGGATGGGACACTAGCTGTAGCGGCAGGCCAATTCGGAGAGCCTAGCGTAGTTGACATAACGTTCATTATCAGACCTTGCGTCAGAGGGAGTGGAGGAGCCCCGAAGGCCCGCCCGCTGCCTTACGCTGCGCCTGCCCATGACCGCCCGCGCGAAACTCTTGGTTCGAATTCCGGCACTTCTTCGCGGCGCGGCCGCGGCGTTCCTGGTGGTTGGAGGTTGCTCGAAGCCGGAAGCGCCGCCGCTGGCGCCCGACGCGGGCGCTCCGCAGCCGGTCGACGCCGGCGAGCCCGACGCGGCGTTCGACGCGGGCCTCGCGCAGGTGCCCGCTTCGACCGAGCTGACCCTCGAGATTCTTGCGTTCGCGGCCGACGGGGGTTCGACGCCCATCGACGCGCAGCCCGGGGCCCGGACCGTCGTCGACGCGCCGGCGCGGCTCGAAGTCGCGGTCCGACCGGGCCTGGCCAACTACCGGATTCGCGTCTTCGACGACGCCGAGCGGATCGTCGAATCCGACGACGAGGCGGTCCCCGACGGCCCTGGCCGGCTGAGCTACCGCATCGCCTTCGCCGCACCGCTGCAAGCCGGTCGACACCATTCCCTCGTGCTCGATGCCCAGACCGGCGAAGGCCTGGTCGACCGGGCCGGCGTGAAGCACCCTGATCTGCGAATCGAGTTCCAGACGGCCGGCGCCAAGGAAAGCCCGGGCAAGGCCAAGAAGCCCTCCAAGAAGAAGCCGAAGAAGCGACGCCGGTGAACGCCCGACCAGGTTCGCAATTCAGGGCGTCAGAGCGACTCCGCGCACCGGGTGCCCCACCTTCCTCGCCGCGAGTAGGCCAGCACCCAGGGCGACCGCTTCGTCAGGGTTCACCAGGGCGATAATCTCTCGGCCGAAGAACTTCCCCACCCCTTCACGGATGAAGGGAATGCGGGACACCCCGCCGACCACCACTACCTGAGTCATGTCCGAAGGGTCCAGCCCGATCTGCGTGAGCGCTTCCTGGCACACCGAAAGCGAGCGGTCGAGCAGGCCCGAGCACAGTCCCTCGAACGTTTTTCGGTCGATGGTCCGGCGGATGTCCAGTCTCTTCGGGGTGTCCACGATGCCTTCCACCACCAGCTTGGCCTTGGTCGCGGTCGAGAGGTCTCGCTTGGCCTGCTCGCAGGCAATCAACAGCGTCTGCCACTCCACGACGCGCTGGCGCAGCTCGACCTTGGTTTCCTGCCAGAAGGCGTCGGCCACCTCTTGCGCGATGAGGGTGTCGAAGTCGTCGCCGCCGAGCCACGCGTCCCCTTTGGTGCCCAGCACGCGGAACTGGTCGCCGACGAAGTCGAGCACGCTGAAGTCGAACGTGCCGCCGCCGAAGTCGTAGACCGCGACGATCTCGTTCCGCTCCTGACCGATGCCGTAAGCGAGCGCGCCGGCGACCGGCTCGGCGACCATGTCCAGCACCTTGAGCTGGGCGATCTCGGCGGCGCGGCGAAGCGCGGCCCGCTCGACGTCCGTGAAGCCCACCGGAACACTGAGCACCACCTGCGAGACGGGCACGCCGAGGTAGTCCTCCGCCAATCCGTGCACGTGCGCGATCACCGCAGCGCAAACCTGCCCTATCGAGAAGGTGTGGCCGTCGACCTCGGCCAGGACTGCGTCGTTGGGCCCCCGCGACGTCTTGTAGGCCGCCGAATGAAGCTGGCCGGCCACCGCGGGGTCCGTGTATTTGCGGCCCAGCAGGCGCTTCGCCGAGCTGATCGCGCGGCGCGGATTCCGCGCTTGCAGCTCGCGCGCCTTCCAGCCCACCACCGGAGAGCCGCTCTCGAGGTAGCCGAAGATCGAGGGTTGCACCTTTCTTCCGGCCGCGTCAGGGACCAGGTACACGCGATCGTCGATTGCCACCGAGACGCTCGAGTAGGTGGTGCCAAAGTCGATTCCAATTGCGCGGGCCACGTTGCCGGCCGGTCGAACGGGCCGTGGGCGAGGCGCCGTGGCGGCGGTGCGCGCCGGGGCAGGCGGGGGAGGCCGGGTGGGGGCCTTGTCGTCGGCGGGTGCCGGCGCGGGCACCTTCGCGGCAGGTTTGTTCCGGGTGGTCCCGCCGGCGAAGGCGGCCGTGGCCATTGCATCGAGGCGGCTCAAGTCGCCAGCGTGCTTGGCGTCGATTTCCACGCCCACTCCTGGCGAACGTCCCCCGGCGAGCGCCTGCTCCGGAGTGACGACGTGACGGACAGTTCCGTCGACT
>JAHFDQ010000032.1:12373-20405 GCA_023248915.1 Archangiaceae bacterium
GGGCGGCGGGCGCGGCGTGGCGACGAAGACTCCGCCCTTGCTCGCATTCACGGCCACCACGTGCAGTGCGTAGGCCCAGTCAGGGCACTTGATGCTCAGGCGCCAGTCGACCTCGAAGCGCTCATGCACTCGCTGCGCGGTAGGATTGTCTTTAGGGTCTGTCACGCGAGGTACTTGTTCACCCGCGCCCTCAAGTCGGCGAGTGAAAGGGGCTTGCTCAGGTAGTCGGTCGCGCCGACCGAGGCGGCCATCTCGGCGAGTCGGTCGGCCTCGATGGCCGAGAGCAGAATGACGGGCAAGGTGGCGAATGACGCGTCCGCGCGCAGGGCCTTGCACACCTCGAAGCCGTCCAGGCCCGGCATCAGCACGTCGAGAAACGCGGCGCGGGGGCGAAGCGTACGAATCGTCTCGAGCGCCTCGTCTCCACGGCTGGCGGTGGCCGCCACGTGCCCGAAGGCCTTCAAGGCGTTTGAGAGGAATTGGAGGATTTCGGGGTCGTCGTCGGCGATCACCACCCGGGGCATCAGTTTCGATTCGAATGGCAAGGGCGTGTCCAGTGACAAGGATAGCTGGAGCCACTCTCTCTGCGGAGAGTCAAAACAGCACATTTGGCTGGCACGTGTCGACTGATGAGTGTCGCCGACACATGTCAGTTTGCCCCGCCCGCAATGCCAATTACAGCACTGTCATGGTTTCCGTGGGCTGGGCTTTCAGCCGTCAGCGAGGTTCCGGTCCCTGCTGCGCAGCCGTTCCAACACTCCGAGGTCTCGTGCGGTCGGCCCCAGGGCCAAGACTCGCTGAGTGATGTCGTAGAGGACTTCCCCCCGCTCGAACACCGTCCGCCGCGGGACGTCACAAGCCAGGTCTTCGACCGCGCGGTTGTAGGCCACGTCCAAGAGCGACTTGAGGTTCACCGAGTCGTAGAGGTTGTACTCGACGAGGAAGCGGAGCGCCTCGAGGTTGCCCTTCAGCCGGTAGGCCCGCCAAAGGAGAATGGCGTCCCACCCGTCGACGCCACGCAGGTGCGCGGGCCGCGAGAAGCCGAGCTCGTCCTCGATGCCCTTCAAGCCCCCCGGCAGCCGCAGGCGTCGGCAAAGGAAGCGCAGGTCGACGTGGGCGGCCGGCGACGGCAGCGACCCGAAGTGCTTCTTCAGCACCGGCACGTCGTAGCAAGAGCCGTTGAACGTCACCCAAAGCGGGTGGGCCGCCAGCGCCTCGGGCAGTTCTCGCAGGTTGCGCCCCTCGATGAAGACTTCCAGCCCTCCGGCATGGAACAGGCTGACCACCGTCGGGGCCTGGTCGGGCACGCCGTCGGCCTCGATGTCGAAGAAGACGGCCTCGCGCTCGAACTCCGGGTAGAGCCGCCAGTGCTCTCGAGGAGGCACCAGGCCCGCCAGCGTGGCCAGGTCTCTGCGCGCGAGCGCTTCCCTCGCGAGCCCGATTCGAGCCCGGGCCCGGTCGTCCAGCTTCCGCGACAGGCAGACTCCTTCGCCCGCGCCGGGGAACGCGTCCCAGGTGGTGATGCCGCGGGCCCAGAGATCCTTCTCGCGCCAAGGCCCCAGGCCCGGCACCAACTGGAAGGTCCGGCGGATCATCGGCCGGCCGCCGCGAGCGCCTCGATCAGTGGCAGGTCGGCCTCGCAGAACGGCAGCGAGCGCATCTCTTCTACAGTGGCCCAGCGCAGCTCGTGGGCGCCCAGGCACCGCGGCTCCCCGCCCCGGGCGATTCGGGCCCGGTACAGCACCAGCTCGATGGCCAAATCGGCGTACCCGTGGGTGGCCGCCGCCACGCGCTCGCCGGCGTCGAGATCGACCGCCAATTCCTCCCGGCACTCGCGCACCAGGGCCGCGGCGTCCGACTCACCGGGCTCGACCTTCCCGCCGGGAAATTCCCATAGTAGCGCGCGGCTCTTGCCCGGCAGCCGTTGCTGAACCAGGAAGCGCCGCGGGTCAGTCGGGTGCGGGATGAGCGCGGCGACCACCCTCGCCCGCGGCGTCAACCGCCCTTCCCCACGAGCCTGAGGGCGTACAGCGTGCCCAGATTCGACAGCACGTACAGCCTTCCCTCGACGCGGGTGGGCGTCGCCGAGACGCCCTTGCCGGGGTCCCACGACGACGTCGCGCGGCCGGTGGCCGGGTCGACGAAGGCCAGCGCCTCGTTGGTCGGCACCACCAACAGGCCGCGGGCCACCAGCGGCAGCCGTCCGGCGTGGCTGCCCAGCCCCAGCGACCACAAGGCCTGACCGTCGCGCGCCGCCAGGGCGCCGACGGCCCCGTCGCCCGCGGTCACCAGCACCTCTCCGCGGGGCAACAGGCTGGTGACGCCCGCGCGGGCCGTGTGCCAAACGACTTCTCCTGTCTTGGGGTCGAGCGCGTACACCCCGTCCTTGTACGAGGCGGCGTACAGGTGGCCCCGGTCGTCCAGCACCGGCGAGGCGTCGGCGTCGAGGAATTGGCTTCCCCCTGACGTCGTCAGCGCCCGTTCCCATTTCACCGCGCCGTCCGCCACCGACAGCGCGACCAGCGCGCCGTCCGAGAAGCCCAGGTAGGCGAGCCCGCCTTCCACCCGAGGGCCCGAGGCGCCCCGGACGGTGAAGCCGCTCGGCGGGTCGCGGCGGTACTGCCACACCCACTTGCCGGTCGCCGCGTCGACCGCGAAGAGCGTGTCGCCTTCGGACGCGACCAGCAGCTTGCCCGCTGCGAACACGGGCGTCGTCGCCAGCTCTTCACCCGAGGCGTACTTCCACAGAAGCTGCCCGCTGTTCAGCTTCAGCGCGTACAGCACGCCGTCACCGCCGGCGACGTACCCCACCCCTTCGCGCAAGAGCGCTCCGGCGTTGAAGGTGCCCTGGGTGTGGAACTCCCACTCGACCTTGCCGTCCTTCGGCGAGAGCGATCTCACGAAGCCGTCGCGCGTCAGGACGATCACCCGGCCGGTGTCGGCGTCGACCGCGGGCGAAGCCGGCTCGCGCGGGGCGTACTCCCACATCGGCGGAGTCACCAGGCGGACCCACCAGTCGATCTCGAAGATCAGTGGAGGCGCGGGCCGAGACCCCTCGACCGTCGGGTCGCCGGCCAGCGGAATCGACCGGCAGGCCCCGAGCCCCAGGGCGAGCGCGGCGACGGCGGCGGCGCCCCGGCCTCTCATGTCACCCCGCGTCGGCCTTCGCCGGAAGCGCGGGCGGAGGCACCTTCACGCCCTCGGCCGCCAAGAGTGCCATGCGGTCGGTGGCGAGCCGGGCCGCCGAGCTGTTCGGCGCCGCGGCCGGAATCTCGGACAACTGCTTGGCGGCTTCGTCCTTCTTCCCCTGCAGGATGAGGATTCGCGCCCGGTGGTACAGCCCCATGCCGTTCAGGAACTCGGTCTGGTTCTCGCGGGCGAGCTGGTCGAAGGCGGTGATGGCGGCGTCGAGCTCGCCCTTCGCCTCGTGCGCGTACCCCTGCCCCTCGAGCGCCGTCGCGCGCAGCGGGTCGTCCAGGGCCGCCGCCTTCAGGTACTCGTCGTACCCCTTCAAGGCGTCGTCGTACTTCCCCAGCCGGAACGAGGCCTGGGCGAGCGGCAGCGCGGCGGTGGCGGCGGCGCGGCTGCTGCCGTGCTTGGCGCGGAAGGTCTCGAGCGACTTCGCGACCGCCTCGTCCTTCTCTTTCTCGGACTTGAACGCGGGTTCTTCGCCCGGGGCCGGCGTGGCAGGCTTCTCTTTCTCGGCGGCATCGACCGGACGGCCGGCCACCTTGAGCGCGGCGCCCAGGTCCTTCGAGGCGGTCGACTCACCCCGGCTGGACACCCACGAGATGACCGCCGCGATGAAGCCCAGGGCGAGCACCACCACGACGCCTATCGCCACCATCTTCTGGCGTGCGACCACCCAGGCGCCCGCCTCGCCTCCCGCCTTCTGGAAGGCGTCGGGCTGCTTGAGCTCCTTGCGACTCATTTTGTCGGACACGCGGGTCTGGCTCCCTCGAGTGAGGAAAAAGGCGGCGCAATGTAGGGAGCGGTGACTCGGAGTGTCAATCGAAGAGCTACCGGCGCCTCTTGTGCTCGGCCCGCACCCTCATGCGCTTGACGGCCTGCTCGCGCTTGGCCTTGCCGGGCCTTTCCCGGAAGAACAGGCGCAAGGGGACTCGCAGGTCGAAGGTCAGCCTCAATTGGTTGAGCAGGTAGCGCTTGTACCGGTCGGGAATCGCCGCGGGACGGTTGCAGACGAAGGCGAACGCGGGCGGCCGGGTGCCCACCTGGGCGACGTAGTAGATGCGCAGCGGCCTGCCGCCGGCGAAGGGCAGCGGGTGCTCACTGGTGACGTGATCGACCAGCCGGTTGAGCTGCGGCGTCGGCGCCCGGTACACCCGCTGGGCCGCCAGCACGCCGGCCAATTCGAGCACCTTCTGCACCTTCGACCCCGTCAGCGCGGAGGTGAAAATCACCGGGGCGTAGGCGACGAACTTGAGCACGTACTTCAGCTCGGCGCGGAGCTCTTCCTCGCGCTTCGGAGATTTCTGCACCAGGTCCCACTTGTTCACCACGACCACCAGCCCCCGGCCCTTTTCCTCGGCGATGCCGGCGATGCGGGCGTCCTGCTCGACGGCGGGCTCGGTGCCGTCCATCACCAGCACCGCCACGTCGCTGCGGTCGATGGCCTTCAGCGCCGCCACCATCGCGAACTGCTCGACCCGGTGCGACACGGTCGCCTTCCGGCGAATGCCGGCGGTGTCGGTCAACACGAAGGCCCGGTCGCCGAACGTCAGCTCGGAATCGATGGGGTCGCGGGTGGTGCCGGCGATCGGGCTGGTCACCAGCCGCTTCTTGCCGAGCAGGGCGTTCACCAGGGTGCTCTTGCCGACGTTGGGCCGGCCGACGATGGCGACCCGCACCGGCGCTTTTTCGTCGGGTTCGGCCTCGGGCTCGTCCGCCTCGATCTCGGGCGCGTTCGGCATCAACTCGAGCAGCTTGTCGTAGAGCGCCTCGATGCCCAGGCCGTGCTCGGCGGAGATCTCGAAGGGTTCGCCCAGGCCCAGGGCGTGAAACTCGGCCGACGCCCCCGCCTGCGACCGGGGGTCGTCCACCTTGTTGACGCAGACCACCACTGGGCGGCCGCTCTTGCGTAGGAAACCGCCGAGCTCGCGGTCGATTGGAGTGGGCCCTGTGCGGCCGTCGACCACCAGCAGGGTGACGTCGCCTTCTTCGATGGCCAACTGCGCCTGGTCGCGCATCTCGCGCTGCAAGGGTTCGACTTCGCCGGGTTCGAAGCCGCCGGTGTCGATGACGCTAAACCGGCGGCCGCCGGCCTCGACGGTGGCGTAGTGGCGGTCGCGGGTGACGCCGGGCTCGTCCTCGACGATCGCCGCCCGCCTTCCAGCGAGGCGGTTGAACAGCGTCGACTTTCCGACGTTCGGCCGGCCGACGATGGCCACCATCGGCAGGGAAGTCATTCCCCGTACCCCAGCTTGCGCAGTCCGTCAGCGCGCTGAGTCCAGTCGGGTTCGACCTGCACGCGTAGCGCCAGGTAGACGTGGGTGCCCAAGAGCCGCTCGACGGCCTTCCGGGCGTCGGTGCCGATGGCCTTCAGCATCTGCCCGCGCTTGCCGATGACGATGGCCTTCTGGCTCTCGCGCTCGACGTAGATGGTGGCGTCGATGTGCACCAGGCCCGCCAGGCCGCCCTTCCCCGCCGGCCCGCCGCGGGGTACGCGCTCGGTCTCGTCGAAGGCGTCGACGACGACCGCCGCCGAGTAGGGCACTTCCTTCTGGGTGTGGCGCAAGAGCTGCTCGCGCACGTACTCGGCCACCAGCGTCTTCTCGGCCTGGTCGGTGAGCATGTCGGCGTCGAACATCGCCGGCGCTTCGGGCAGGAGGGCCAGCACCGCCTCGAGCAGCCGGTCCACCCCGTCGCCGGTGAGGGCCGAGACGGGCACCACCTCGGCGAAGGGCGCCTCGTGCCGGTACCGTTCGATCAGCGGCAAGAGCAGCGGCTTGGCGATCGAGTCGATCTTGTTGATGACCAGCACCGCCGGCTTCCCCGTCGAGCGCAGCTTGTCGAGGATGAGCTGGTTGCCGGGGCCAATCTCGGGCTGGGCCGCCTTGGCCTGGCTGGGTTCGACCAGGAACAGCACCAGATCCACCTCGGACAGCGCGTGCAGGGCCACTCCCACCATCGTCCGGTTCAGCCGGCCCCGGGCCTGGTGCACTCCTGGGGTGTCGACGAAGGCCACCTGCCCCTCGGGCAGCGTGACGACGCCCAAGATGCGGTTGCGTGTCGTCTGGGGTTTGGGCGAGACGATGGCCAGCTTTTCGCCCGCCAGCCGGTTGAGCAGCGTGCTCTTGCCGACGTTCGGTCGGCCGATGAGGGCGGCGAAGCCGCTGCGGTAGGGGCGCGACATGGCAGGAGGTGATCGCGGAGGCCGCCCAGCGGCCCCGCCAGGGTGCTGAGCCGCTTTGGAGCTACATCTTGGTCGCGATGCCGAGCTTCTTGATCTTCACGTCCGTCTTCGGCTTGTCGCCCGACCCCTTCGGGATCACATTGGCGACGCGGTCGATGACGTCCTGGCCCTTCACCACCTCGCCGAAGATGGTGTGCTTGCCCGACAACCAGGGGGTGGGCGTGACGGTGATGAAGTACTGCGAGCCGTTAGTGTTCGGGCCCGAGTTCGCCATGGCCAACAGGCCCGGCTTGTCGAACTTGCGGCCGCTCTGGAACTCGTCCTCGAACTTGTAGCCGGGGCCGCCGGTGCCGCGGCCGAGCGGGTCGCCGCCCTGCACCATGAAGTCCTTGATGCAGCGGTGGAACAGGGTGCCGTCGTACAAGGGCACGCCCTTCTTCGCCTCGCCTGTGGCGGGGTGAGTCCAGTCCTTCTCGCCGGTCGCCAGGCCGACGAAGTTCTCGACGGTCTTCGGCGCGTCCTTGGGGAACAGCCGAACGACGATCAGCCCCTCGGTGGTGTCGAACGACGCGTACAGATCATGCCCTGCGCGGGCCTCGTCCATCATTCCCATGGCGACCTCCCTGCTGCGTTACTTCTTGGTGTCGGGCTTCTTGTCTGCCGGCGGAACCTTGTCGGACACGACGGCCTGCTTGATGAGGATCTCGGTGTTCGGCCGGTCCATCGGGTTGCGCTGCGCGTTCGAGATCTTCTCGACCACGTCGTACCCCGAGATCACCTCGCCGAAGATGGTGTGTTTGCCGTTCAGGTAGCCCGGCATCGAGGTGGTGATGAAGAACTGCGACCCGTTGGTGCCGGGGCCGGCGTTGGCCATCGCCAGCAAGCCCACCTTGTCGAACTTGCGGCCGCTCTGGAACTCGTCTTCGAACCGGTAGCCCGGGTCGCCGGTGCCGGTGCCGAGCCGGTCGCCGGCCTGAACCATGAAGTTAGGGATGACGCGGTGGAAGATCGTCCCGTCGTAGAACGGCGCCTTCGACTTCTGGTGCGTCCTCGGGTCGGTGTATTCCCTCTCGCCCGAGGCCAGCCCCACGAAGTTCGCGACCGTCTTCGGAGCGTCCTTCGAGAACAGGCGCAGTTGGATGTTGCCCTGGCTGGTCGCGAGGGTGACGTACAAGTCCTTGCCTCCGGCGGCGGCCTTCATCCACTTGCCGGAGTCGGCCGGGGCCGCGGCGAGGGCGAGCGCGGGGAAGAGGATCGCGGCGGGCAGCATCGATCGTAGGTAGGTTTTCATGGGCGGCGGACAATAGTGCGCCCCGAAACCCCGTCCAAGCGCTTTTCAGCCGGCCTTGCCCGAAGTGTCGCGCGCGGCCAACAGGCGCAGCGTCTCGCGCGCGGCCGATTGCTCGGCCTCTTTCTTGGACCGGCCGGTGGCGCGGGCGAAGACGTCGGGGCCGATGGAAACCTCGATCTCGAACACCTTCTCGTGATCGGGTCCCGTCTCGGACACCACCCGGTACCGCGGCGACAGTCTGAGTTGGGTGTGGACGTTCTCTTGAAGCCGCGACTTGTAGTCCTGGCCGCTCCGCCCGTCGGCCACGCCGTCGAGCTCGAGGGAGAAGTGCCGGTCGACCAATTCCATCACCTTCTGCAGCCCGCACG
>JAHFDQ010000717.1 GCA_023248915.1 Archangiaceae bacterium
CCCTCGACCGGCTGATGCGGGACGCCGGCCGCACCGCGCTGGTCATCGCACAGCGGCTGTCCACCGTCCGGGACGCGGACCTCATCGTGGTGCTCGACCAGGGCAGAATCGCCGCCCAGGGCACCCACGACGAGCTCGTCGCCCAGAGCGCGCTCTACAACGAGATTGTGGGCAGCCAGCTCGCCCCCGAACCCCTCCGGACCGCGTCATGAGGCGGCCGGGGAGCATCGAGGCGCTCGCCGAGCTCGAGGACGAACGGGCCACCCAGAAGGTGCAGGTGGCGCGGCGCCTGCTGCGCGAGATGGCGCCGCACGCACGCACCCTGGCGGTGGCGCTGGCCTTCATCTGCCTGGGCGCGGCGGCGCCGGCGGCGGCGCCGTACCTGGTGGGTCGCGCCATCGACCACGACATCGCCGGGGGCGACGGCTGGGGCCTCTTGCGAAGCATGGCGCTGCTCTTCTGCGTCTACGTCGTGGGCGCGCTCGCGCAGCGGGTGCAGACGCGGCGGGTGGGGCAGACGGGCCAGCACGTGCTGGCCGCCTTGAGGACCAAGCTGTTCGTCCACTTGCAGAACCTGCCGCTCGGCTACTTCGACCGGCGGCCCATCGGCGACCTGATGAGCCGGCTCTTGAGCGACATCGACACCCTCAGCCAGTTCTTCTCGCAGGGGCTCACCCAGCTCTTGGGCGCGCTGCTTGGGTTGGTGGGCCTGATGGTGGCGATGGCGGCACTCAATTTCCGCCTGGCGCTCGCCTGCTTCGCCGTCATCCCGGTGATGCTCTTGACCACCCGGTACTTCGCCGCGCGCGCCCGGCACGCCTACCGGCGAACGCGCCAGACGGTGGGGGCGGTGACGTCGAACCTGCAGGAAGAAATCGTCGGCGTCCGCCAGGCGCAGGCGTTCAACCGCACCGAGCGGAACATCGAGCGCTTTCGCGACCGGAACGCGGCGAACCGCGACGCCAACGTGGCCGCGGTGGGAGTCACCTCGGCCTTCTCGCCGGTCGTCGACGTGCTGTCCACCCTGTCCACGGCGCTGGTGATGGGCTACGGCGGCTGGATGGTGCTGGACGGCCAGCTCACCGTCGGGCTCTTGGCGGCGTTCCTCATCTACGTGCAGCAGTTCTTCCGGCCGCTGCAGTTGGCGGCGTCGGTGTACACGCTGATGCAGTCGGCGTTGGCCGGGGCCGAACGGGTCTACGCCATCCTCGACGAGCCGGGAGAACCCCCCGACGATGCCGGAGCGCCGCCGCTGGGAATTCTGAAGGGCCGCATCGACTTCGAGAACGTCACCTTCGCCTACCAGTCGGACCGGCCGGTGCTGAATGAAATCAGCTTCACCGTCCAGCCGGGCCAGACGGTGGCGCTGGTGGGGCGCACCGGCGCGGGCAAGACGACGGTGGCCAGCCTCATTCCCCGCTTCTATGACGCCACCGCCGGCACGGTGCGCCTGGACGGCGAGGACGTTCGGCGCGTGCAGCGGGCCAGCCTGCGCAGGCAACTGGCGCTGGTGCTCCAGGAACCGTTCCTGTTCTCGGGCACTGTGGCCGAGAACATCGCCTACGGCCGGCCGGGCGCGACGCGCGCGGAAGTGGAAGCCGCGGCGCGCGCAGTGCACGCGCACGAGCCCATCTCGGCGCTGGCGGCCGGCTACGACACCGTGCTGGGCGAGAGCGGCGCCACCCTGAGCCAGGGACAACGGCAGCTGCTCGCCTTCGCGCGGGCGGTGATTGCCGACCCGCGGGTGCTGATTCTCGACGAGGCGACGGCCAACATCGACACCCGGACCGAAGCGCTCATCCAGTCCGCGCTGGGGAAGCTCTTGGTGGGGCGCACCAGCCTGGTCATCGCGCACCGCCTAAGCACGGTCCGGAACGCCGACCTGATTCTGGTCATCGACGCCGGGCGGATTGTCGAGCAGGGCACCCACGACGCCCTGATGCAGCGCCAAGGCGCCTACGCCGAGCTGTACCAGCGGCAGTTCCAGGAACCGTCGAGGCGCGCTCCGCCGAGTTGACGATCGCGGAGCCGCCACCTCCGGGCGCGCCGCCGCCGGCTCGCGGCCTTGCGCTCACCGAAGTCTTCTCGACCTCCTGCGATGCGACGGGCGACGCCTGCCAGGGCGCCTGCGTGAAGAGCTGCTCGAGCGGCGCTGAGTGACCTATTGCCTAGCGGGAAGCGTCGGCCGCTACTGCGTGGCCAGGAAGTACAGCTTCGAGCTCGACGTCGGCTGGTATGCGTACCCCCCCAGCTTGGGCACGTACTGGAAGAGAGTATGCACGCCGTTTGCCGGGCTGGGGGGTTGCGTCCCGGTGGTGGCGAACGCTTCGGCCGCCAGCGTCGCCGGGTCCAGCCAGTACACCTCGCCGCCCGACGTAGTCTTCATCGCGACGCGATTGGCGCAGGCGTCGTAAAAAGCCATGCCCTGGCTCTCCTTCGCCGCCACCACCGCCGCCCCCGAACCCGTCACTGGCTCGACGGACCAGGTCCCAGTCGCCAGGTGATACGCGCGGACTGAATTGCCCGAGGCGGCGCTGTCCGACAGGAACAGCACCCG
>JAHFDQ010000718.1 GCA_023248915.1 Archangiaceae bacterium
TGAGCTTGACCTCGCCCTCGTAGCTCACCATCGCGTTGTGAGGCGAGACGTCCCGGTGCACGACGCAGAGCGGCTTGCCCTCGGGGTCGGCCTTGCGGTGCGCGTACGCCAACCCGTCGGCCACGCGCTGACCGAGGTAGAGCGCGACGCGCACCGGCAGGGGCTGGCCCGACGCGGACACTTTCGCGCCGAGCTCGGCCAGGTCCACTCCGCCGATGTACTCGAGCGCCATGAAGAAGACGCCCGCGTCCTCGCCCATGTCGTAGACCTGCGCGATGTTCGAATGCACCAGGTGCACCAGCACCTTCGCCTCGTGGAGGAAGCGGTCCACGAAGCTCGGGTCGCCGGCCAGCTCGGGCAGCACCGTCTTGACGATGCAGGGCTTCTCGAAGCCCGCGGCCCCGGTGATTTTCGCGAGCCAGACCTCGCCCATGCCCCCCTTGCCGAGCAGCTCCACCAGCTCGTAGCGGCCGAGGTTCCTGCGGGGGGGCGTGTCCGGCATGCGGCGCACTCTAGCGCCGCACGCTCAGAAGTTGATGCCGACGCCTGCCCTCAAGCCCTGGTAGCCGATCTCGGCCCGCGCGTAGAGCCCGTCGCCGAACTTGTAGAGCACTCCCGGCCCGGCGTTCCAGAAGAAGCCGGCCCACGGGGCCGCGCCCGTGTAGGCGCCGACGGTGAACGTCCAGCCGAAGCCCACCTTGCCGTAGACGTCCCACTGCTCGGTGAGGTGGAACGTCCACCGGCCCTCGGCCACCGGCACTGCCAGGCCGAGGTAGCCGTAGCCGACGTAGCTGCCCGCCCAGATGTCCGCGCCGAACTCGAGCTCGATGGAGTCGTTCAACCGCGAGATGAAGCCGTCGGCCAAGATGGGAATGGAGTACCGGGCGGCGCCGCCGATGCCGAGGCCGTACGTCCAGGGCACGAAGGCGAAGAACGAGAGCATCGAGTGGCGCTGCTGGGGGCTGGCGTCGAAGAGCGCCCCCTGGTGTTTGAAGGCCATCTCGGCGCTCGAGCTGCCGGTCTCTTCCGGCTTCTTCTCGTCGTCCGCGAGGGCCCCGGTGGGGACTGCGCAGGCGAGCAGGGCGACGACGGTCAGGGTTCGGCGCATGGGTTCGAGCCTCCAGAGTGTGGCGACGCGCGGCAGGATAACGGCCAGCCACACGAGCCGGTAGAAAAAGGCGCAGCGCGGTCTAGGATGCCGCACCCATGGTGCGCCGTCCCACGCCGATAGTCGGCGCAGCGCTCGTCGTCGTCACTGCCCTCGCTTACGCGAACGCGCTGCCCGGAGCGTTCCACTTCGACGACTCGCACTCGGTCGAGACGAATCCGTCCATCCGCACGCTCGCGAACGCCGGGCGCTTCCTCACCGACGCCAGCGCCATCTCGGTGCTGCCCCAGAACCAGACCTACCGGCCTCTGGTGTTGTTCACCTACGCGGCCACTGCCCAGCTCTTCGGCGTCAGATCGGGGCCGTTCGTGACGGGCAACCTGCTCATCCATGCCGTGTGCGTGCTGTTGGTGCTGGCGGCCGCGAGGCGCACCCGGGCCCTGCTCGGGCTCGAGCCGCCCGCGGGGAGCGTGGACTGGGCGGCGGTGCTGACTGCCGCGCTCTTCGCCGTGCACCCGCTGTTCTCGGAGTGCGTCAACTACATCTCGGCCCGTACCGAGAGCCTCTCGGCGGCGCTGTCGTTGGCCGCGCTGCTCGCCTACCTCTCGGCGAGAGAGGCCCAGGCGCCCGCGGCCGAGGCGCGGTGGACGCTTGCCGCCGCCCTGACGCTGTTCGTGGCCATCACCACCAAGCTGGTGGCCGCGTCGTTCCTCTTGCCGCTGCTTTTCTACGAGCTGGCCGCCCAACAGCGGCAGGGATGGAAGCGGGTGTTGCCCCGGGCGGCCGCGATGACCGCCGCCACCGTCGGCGCCTCGGCGCTGGCCCTGGCCCTGATGCCGAAGTTGGCGGTGCGCGCGGCCTCGGCCTTCACCCCGGTGCAATACCTCCGTTCCGAGCTGCCGGCCTACTTTCACTACCTGCGGCTGTTCGTAGCTCCCTACGGGCAAAGCGCCGACCCCAGCTTCCCGCTCGCGGCTTCCTTCCTCGAGCCCCGGGTGCTGGCCTCGGGCCTGGCCCTGGCCGCCGTCGTCGCGGCGTCGGGCTATGCGCTCGTCCGCCGGCGCCACGCGGGCGCGGGCCTGGCCGCGGCCTGGTTTCTCGGCTGCCTCGCGCCGACCTCGTCCATCGCGCCACTGGCCGAACTGGTGAACGAGCACCGGCCCTACCTAGCCGGCGTGGCGCTGTTCGCGCTGCTCGCCGAAGCGGTGGTGCTCTGGGGCCCCCGGTGGTTCCGCCTTGGGGGCGAAGCTCGCGCGGCCGTCGTCTCGGGGGCCTCGGCGGCGCTCGTGGTCGGGTTCGGCGCGGTGACCGTGGCCCGCAACCCGGTCTGGCGGACCGAAGAGAGCCTCTGGCTCGACGTGGTGGAGAAGGGGCCGGACTCGTCGCGGGCGAACATGAACTACGGGCGCTCGGCGATGGCGAAGGGCGACTACGCGAAGGCCGAGCCGT
>JAHFDQ010000719.1 GCA_023248915.1 Archangiaceae bacterium
CCTGCAGGGGGCCGGGGCTCGCAGCGGACAGGGGCGTGGCAGCGGCCGGGGCCTCGGCGCTCGGGAGAGCTGGAGGCTGACCGGCGTCGCCCTGTCTTCTAGGGCGCGGGGCGAAGGTGATGACATTGGCTGCCGTCGAGCGGGGCGGCGCGACCGTCACCAGGCTCGGGGGCGGAGGCGGTGGGGCCGCGGGTTCTGGGGCCGGCAATGGAACCGGTTCCTCGAGGTCGTGCGCCGCGGAACCGTTGGACCCGCTCTGCTGCGGAGGGGGCGGCGGCACCACCAACATCACCGGCGGCGGAGGAGGCGAAAGCGAGATGAGTGGAGCCGGCGGCACGGCCGCCACCGGCGGGGGCGGCGGCAGCGCCACCGGCTCGAGCCCCCGCCGTTCGGGTCGCGCCGGTTCGTCGTCGGACGGCGGGGCCGGCGGCACCGCCTTCAGCACCGGCGCCACTGCGGGCGGAGTGGACAGGGCCTTTTGCGCCAACGGCGGCGCCGGTTCGGGCCCCTTCGGCGCAGGGACCGCGGCCGGCGCGGGCGGAGCGCCCTGGTTCAGCCACGCCTCGATGCCGGGCTTCGGGGGACCTTCGGCTTCCGACGGGGGCGACCCGAGCTCGCGGATGAGCCCCTCGAAGTACAGCTTGCTGATGATGCCGAGCGCAGCCAGGTCTTCGAAGTCGGAGTCGTCGACGACCTTCGACAGGGTCCGCTTGCCGTCGAATAGCCGCAACAGCCCGTTCACCTCGTCGGGAATCTCGGACAGCCGGTCGCCGAGCTGCCGGTAGTCGATCTCGAAGACCGTCTCGAGCGGAGGCAACTGCTCGAGCATGCGGCCCCACTCGTCGAGCCTCCGCATGCCTTCCATCAACAGGCCCTGCGTCGAGATCTCGATGGGTTCGGGCCGGTCGACGGGGACGAAGCCCACCTCGAACGAGCCCTCGAAGGTGTTCAGCATTCGGTAGAAGGCGTTTTCGCCGTGCAGCCGCCCGAGCTCGGCGTCAATGACCTTGCCGTCCTTGAAGTAGATGATGCCGGTGCGTTCGCCGCCCAGGTTGATGGTGCCGGTCTTCCGGCCAATCTCGAAGGTCTGCACGAGATCGACCACACCCATATCCGAGAGGTTGCCCGAGAAGCCGGCCTTGGTTTCCTTCTTCTCGATCCGTTCCTTCTCGGCCTTCTGGAGGATCATCTTGACGCGGGTGACGATCTCTTTGATGTAGATGGGCTTGGTCAGGTAGTCGTCACCGCCGAGTTCGAGGCCGCGCACCTTGAACTCGACCGACTTCTGGTTGGTCAGGAACACGAACGGCACGTGGCGGAAGCGCTCGTCGCCCTTCAACTGCTTGCACAGCTCGAACCCGTCCATCTCGGGCATCTTGGTGTCGGCCAGCACCAGGTCGGGCGGGCTGATCTGCACCTTCTCGAGCGCGTCTTTGCCGTGAATCGCGGTGGTGACAGAGAAGCCAGCCTTCTTCAGGCTGACCTCCATCACGCGCAGACTCTTGGCGTCTCCGTCGACGAGTAGGAGGTGCTGCTTGGCCACGTTGACGAGCCTTTCGATGCGGGCGGCCCGATATGATCATGTGGGCCCGAGAACGCTGTCAATGTTTCGGGTGGGTTACGGTCTCAACCCGGCCGCCGGGCTTGACACTCTGCCTGGTGTTCAGGAGTGTTCCGGCCCCATGTCACCCGAGCACCGCCGTTTCGCGCGCCAGCCCCTGCAGGTCGCCTTCCGGGGCAAGGACCTGGAAGGGGCCGGCCAGCTCTTGTTCGAGGGAGCCGACCTGTCCGCGGGCGGCGCCTTCCTCCGGAGCGACGTGCTGCTCGAGCAGGGCGAACGGCTGTCGGTCGAGTTCCGGGTTCCCCGAATGCCGCGCCTGTTGAAGGCCCAGGCCCGCGTGGCCTGGGTGCGGCGGTTTCCGGACGGCGCCGAACCTGCGGGCATGGGCATCGAATTCCTCGTCCTGACCGACGAGGACAGCGCGGTGCTCAGCCAATACCTGAGCTCGCTGGCCGGCGACGCGGGCTAGCGGAAGAAGCCCTTCTTGCTGTCCTTCTTCTTGCGCATGTCGATGAGGCGCAGCTCTTGGTTCGCCTCGAGGTGCTTGGGGTTGGCGCGCACCGCGTCCCGGAAGTGCTTCTCGGCGCGGTCCAGCTCCTGGTCGACGCGCGCTATGACGCCGAGCTGGTAATGGGCCCGGTCGCACTGGGGGTCGAGCTTCAGCGCGTCGGCCAGCAGCTTCTTGGCCCGGGCGGCCTCGGACTTTCGCGAGGGGTCCATGTAGATGGCCCAGCCGGCCGCCGCGAGGTACAGCCCGCGCGGGTCGGCCTCGTGGGCCTTCAGGAAGTGCTCTTCGGCGATGGCGTACTCGCGCTTCTTGAAGTGGGCCTCACCCTTCTTGAAGAGCTCACCCGCGTCGTTGGCGGACTTGGCGCCCTTGGCGCCACCGGGCGCGGTGGTCGCGGGCTTGTTCAGCGAGTTGAGGTAGGCCTGACGCTTGGCGTCGTCGTAGACCGCGTCGTACGCCTCTCGAACCGCCTCGAAGACCGAGGTC
>JAHFDQ010000720.1 GCA_023248915.1 Archangiaceae bacterium
GGTGGCGCTGGCCCGGGCGCTGGTGCTGAAGCCCGCCCTGCTCCTCGCCGACGAACCCACGGGCAACCTCGACCCCGAGACCGGGGAGGGCATTCACCAGCTCCTGCGCGAGGTGAACCGCGACCTGGGCATCACCGCCATCATCGTCACGCACAACGAGGCGCTGGCGCGCTCGATGCCCAGAAGGCTGCGTCTGGCCGCCGGCCAGGTGAGCCCTGCGTGACAACCCCCGTGAATTCCGGCCGTTTTGCGTTGTCGCGCCGCGCCGCCATCCCCTAGATTCCGCGCCCTCTCGAAGTCGGCCTCCCCCCGAGGTTTCCCGCCCTGTCGCGCGCCTTCCCGTTCCTCCCGCTGGTCGCAGCCGTCGGCCTCGTGGTGGTCGCTGGCGACGCCGAGGCGCGCCCGAAGGCCGGCGGGGCTGGAGCTAAGGCCAAGCCCGCCCCGGCTCCGGCGGCCGCTCCGGCCAAGCCGGCTCCGCCCGCGCCGCCGCCCGCTCCGCCTCACGCTCCGGCAGTGCCGCCCGAAGCGCCGGTCGAGGTTGCGGCCCCGCCGGCCTCGGACGTCCCCGTCGCGGCGACGGCCGACCAGGCGCGCGAGGCCATCGTCGAAGTTCGGGTCGAGGGCAACCGCCGGGTCGAACCCGACGCCGTGAAGAGGGTGCTGGTGAACAAGGTGGGGCGCCTGTTCGACCCCACCAAGACTTCCGATGATCTCAAGGCGCTCTTCGCCCTCGGGTTCTTCTCGGACATCCAACTGCTGGTGCAGCGCCTTCCCAAGGGAGGCCTGGTCTACGTCGTCCGCGTCGAGGAACGCCCGGCGGTGCGCGAGGTGCGGCTGTCGGGCAACGAAGAGCTCAGCAAGGACGACTTCAAGGACACCCTCGACATTCGCGCCCACTCGATTCTCGACCTCGACGCGATTCGCCGGAACGCGAAGAAGATTCAGGACAAGTACGTCGAGAAGGGCTACTTCCTCGCCGAGGTCACCCACCGCGTCGACCCGGTGCCGGGCGGGCAGGACGTCGACATCGTCTTCGTCATCCGCGAGCACGCCAAGGTGATGGTGAAGCAGATCGGCTTCTTGGGGGTGAACAAGGTCCCCTCGGACGAGCTGAAGGCGGTGATGCAGACGAAGGAAGGCGGGTACCTGTCCTTCCTGACCCAGGAAGGCACCTTCCGGGAAGAGGCCTTCCAGCGCGACCTGGCGGCCGTCCAGGCGGCCTATTACGACCGTGGCTTCGTCAACGTGAAGGTCGAGAAGCCGTGGGTGTCGATCTCGTCGGACAAGCGGTACATCTACGTCACCGTCAAGGTGGACGAGGGCGAACCCTTCACCATCGGCAAGCTCGACTTCTCGGGCGACCTGGTGCAGCCGAAGGCGAAGCTGTCGGCGCTGATGAGCTCGCGCGCGAACGAGCTGTTCAACCGGACCAAGCTCTCGCGCGACATCCTGTCCATCACCGACGTCTACTACGACTCGGGGTACGCCTACGCGAACATCACGCCGGTGACCCAGGTCAACGCCGAGGCGCGGACCATCGACCTGACCTTCGACGTGCAGAAGGGCCAGCAGGTGTCGATCGAGCGCATCGAGATCATCGGGAACACCAAGACCCGCGACAAGGTGATTCGCCGCGAGCTGCGCGTCTACGAGGGCGACCTCTTCTCGGGCACCGGGCTGCGCAAGAGCAAGGAAAGGGTGACGGCGCTCGGCTTCTTCGAGACCGTCGAGGTCACCCACAAGCCCGGCAGCGACAACACCCACGTGGTGGTGCAAGTCGAAGTGAAGGAAAAGGCGACCGGCACCTTCCAGGTGGGCCTCGGCTTCTCGAACGTCGAGAGCTTCATCTTCACCGCCCAGGTCGCCCAGCAGAACTTCGTGGGGTGGGGCCAGAGCGTGTCGGCCAGCCTGCAGCTGTCGGGGCTGCGCAACTACGTGCAGCTTTCCTACTTCGACCCGTACTTCCTCGACACCAACTTCATCTTCTCGGCCGACGGCTACCGGCAGCAGGCCGACTACTTCGGCTTCATCCGCAACGCGACCGGCGGCGACGTGAACTTCGGCTACCACGTCCTCGAGGACGTGATGCTGAACGCCACCTACACCCGCGAGTACGTGCAGGTCGAACCGGGGGCGTCGCTGGTCGACCTCACCCTCGCCAACCAGTTCGGCAGCGGGCAGAGCAGCGCCTTGCGCGTGACCAGCTCGGTGCGCCTGTCGGGCACCTGGGACCGGCGCGACAACCGCCTGTTCCCGACCAAGGGCTTCATGAACTACCTGTCGGTCGAGGCCGCGCCGGGGTTCCTGGGGGGCGACTTCCTCTTCTTGCGCTACACGGGCTACTCGCGCTGGTACTTCCCGCTGTTCTGGGGCCTGGTCTTCAAGACCAACGCCACCTTCGGGCTGATCCAAGAGCTCGAGTCGAGATCGCTGCCTATCTCCGAGAAGTACTACGTCGGCGGCATCAACACGGTGCGCGGCTACGTGTTGCGCACCATCAGCCCCAAGACGCTCGTCGCCCAGCAGCTGAGGCCCGACTCGACGTCCGTCGCGTT
>JAHFDQ010000721.1 GCA_023248915.1 Archangiaceae bacterium
GCCGCCGCTGCCCACCGCGCTCGCCTTCGCCGCGGCCCTGGTCGGAGTGGGGTTCGCCCTGTGGAGAGCCCCGCGCACGCCGGCCGGCTTCGCCGCGGCCGTCGCCCTCGCCTTCATCGGCTTCTTCGCGTTCAACAAGCAGGCGTTCTGCAACTACTACTACTTCGTCATCGGAGCCCTCTGCTGCGCCGTGGCGGCGTCTGGGCCCGGGCCGGAAGCACCGCCGTGAGCGCGCCGGCGCCCGCCAAGGCGATGGGGGTGAAGGCGGCCGAGGCGGCAGCGGTGGCCCTCGCGCTGGCGATGGTGGCGTACCGGTTCTTCAACGCCGACTTGGTGGCCTTCATCAACGACGAGCCCATCTTCCTCGAGGCCGCCCGCCAGCAGGTCGCCACCGGCCACTGGGTGCTGGCCTCGCCCATCGCGGGCAACCAGGGAATGACTTACGGGCCCTCGGTGATGTGGTTCTACGGCGTCGTGCAGCTCGTGCTCGGCGCGGCGCCGGCGGTCTGCATCGCGGCGATGTGCCTGTTCGTGTCCGTCTCGCAGGTGGCCGTCGCGCTCGGGCTGACGCGCGTTTTCAAGGGCGGCGCCTTCTTCTTCGCCACGCTGCTCGCCTTCATCGCGTCCTCTCCCTACCAGTTCTTCTGGTCGCGCCTGGCGTGGGACCCGCTCGTGGACGTGGGCTCGGGTCTGGCGGTCTGGCTGCTCGCCACCCGCGGGCCGATGAGCCTTCCGCGCGCGGCGGCGCTGGGGCTCGTCCTGGGCCTCGCCGTGTCCTCGCACCTGATGGTGCTGTTGCTGGTGGTGGGAGTGGTGGCGGTGCTGGTCGTCGAGCTGGCGCGCACGCCCAAGCGGTTGCTCGCGGTGGGTGCCGTGATGGGCGCTTCTGGCGTCGGAGTGAATCTTCCCTACCTGGTCTTTCTCGGACGTCAGGGAGCACGGACCGTCTACCGCAGCCACGACGCGGTCCCGTTCCTCGAGCGCCTGCTGCAGGTGCCGCGCGTGGCGACCCTGTGGAAGGTCGACTACTTCTTCGACGACGCTTGGCAGGACTTCCTCGCCTACCTCCACTGGCCGGGCGACCTCTCGACGGTGTCGGCGGTGCTCCTGGCGGGGCTGACGCTGTCCGCCTTGGCGGGGCTGGCCGTGGCGCTGGTGAAGGGAGATGGGCCGATTCGCCGGGTGGCCGGACTCGCCGCGGGCACCTGGGTGGCGTACCCGATTCTCTACGCAGCCCGCGGGCTCGCCGCGCACCCGCACTACCAGTTTCCGACGTGGTGGGTGATTCCCGTGGGCCTGGGTGGGTTGCTCTGGTTCGCCCGTCCGCGGCTGCGCGGGGGCGCGGCGGCAGTCGCCGGCCTCGTCTGGGCGGTGGCCCTGGCGCAGCTCCTCTTCATCGCCGGCTGGATGAGCTACATCCGCGCTCGCGGAGGCACCCAGGGGATTCACTACTCGACGCCGCTCGCGGCCCAGCGCCGGGTGGTCAGGGAGGCGTGCTCCACGCCGGACGACCGGTTGCGGCTGGTCAACGAAACCGCCCTGTTTCCGCATTCGCTCTCCTACGTCGTCGCCACCGAGCCCGCCTGCGCGGGGAAGCAGGTGCGGGTGTGCGGGCCGGACTGCCCAGAAGTTCCTGGCGCCCGGTCCTTCCACCTCGGCTACGCGGGCCCGGCGGGCGGTTCGGTCCAGCTCCGGTAGTGGGCGACTCTCCGGGTCCGCGAGGGTCCGGCCCCGGGCGCCTCCGAACAGACCGCCGACCGCGTCAACTCGTCCGGCCGCGCAGAGCCTCGGTCCGGGGCCGCGCGCGCCGGGCCGCTTCGGCCGGTCGAACGGCCGGAACCCCCTCGCCCCGCAGCTTCGCCGCCCTCGAGGCGCTCTTTTCCTTCGCGTCGCGCAACAGGAAGTCCACGTCGGGCGTGCTCTCGGCTTCGATGAATATTTGGAAGGAGAACAGCTCCTTCGACAGCGCAATCAGCGCCTGATTGACGGCGACCGCCGTCTTGCCGAGCAGCCCGGTTCCCAGCACCTTCGGGAACGGCGCGGGGACTCCGCGCACCCGCGTCACCTTGAAGCCCGCGTCGCGGAGCAGGTGCTGCGCCGTCCTGAAGGTGAACAGCCGGGTGTGCGTGCGGTCGAGGATTCCCACCTTGCCGTAGTTGAACTGGCCGGTGAGCAGCATCAGCCGCTGCACCACGAAGCCGATGTTGGGCGTCGACAGGACCAGCTTCTTCGGTTCGTGGTCGAACTGCGCCCGCAGCCGCTCAAGGAAGCGCTCGGGTTCTTTCAGGTGCTCGATGACGTCGAGCAAGAGGAGGTGCCGGTAGGGGCCCGTGTCGAAGGTCGGTTCCTGGTCCAGGTCCTGGACGAAGACCTTCACCTTCGGGTTCTTCACCTTCGGCGCGTACAGGTCGACCACGGCCGTGTGGCAGCCCTTCTTCACGAGCTCGGTCGCGATGCCGCCCGGTCCCGCTCCGATGTCGAGCACCTTGGCGCCGTCGGGAACGGCCTCGAGCGCGAACGAGTGGCTGCTCGGGTAGCCGAGCTTCAAGTCATA
>JAHFDQ010000285.1 GCA_023248915.1 Archangiaceae bacterium
CCCTGATGGTGATCACCTGGTGGCCCGGGCTCTCGCTGACCTTGGTGGACACGCTCAGGTCCAAGCCGCCCCCGGCGGTGGCGCCCGCCGCACCGGCGGCCCCCGCGCCCGCCGATGAACCAGGGAAGGTGAAGAGCCTGCAAGAGCTCATGCGGGAGGCGAAGGAGAACGCCGCTCGTCAGGGTATTCCCGCGGAGCCCTGACGGCCACGCGGCGCGTCCCCTCTCCCCGGCCCGGCAAGCGCCATCCCAACCTCGCCCTTCGCAGCCGCGAGCCTGAACCCCCACCCTGAAGGGCTTCTTCGAGGCCTACGGGAAGAACGTGAGCCAGTCTGGTCTTCGCAGCGTCGGCAGCCGGGTGAATCTCCATCTTCACCACCGTCCTTGGACTGGCGGCGCTCCCGGCGTCTAATGACCCCCGCATGCGCGCCACCGGCGACCTGTTCGCACTCCTTCTGGCCTCCGCCCTCGGTTCGGCGTGCGACTGCGGCACGCGCACCCAGTCGGCCGCCGGCCAACTCAGGCTATCGCCCTCGCCACTCGACTTCGGCGCGGCGTGCGTGAAGCCGCTGGACCCCTCGCACGACGTCGCGCCGGTGACGCGAGAGCTTTCCTTCTCGAACGGCGGGCATGCGGTGCTCGGGCTCGCCACCGTCCAGCTCGAGGGCGTGACTCCCTTCACCTTCCCCGCCAGCTGGCCGCGTTCGCTTTCGAGCGGCGAAACGTACGAGCTGCCGATCTCGTTCCTGCCGGTGACCTCGGGAAACGTCTCGGCCCGCCTCACCGTCACCGACGACGCGTCGCACGCCGAGACAATCAGCTTGACCGGCTCGGGTTCGACGGCGCCGCCAAGCCCGGTGGCGTTGCTGCACTGCCCTGGCGGCCGGCCCGGCGCGGGCGGCGCGCAGGCGGACCGGTGCTTCGACGCGGTCAACCTCACCACGTCCTCGAACCCGCTGCTGTGGTTTGCCGACGCGGTGGCGGGCGACGCCGCCGAGGCAGACCTGGACGTCTCGAATGCCGGCTGTGCGGCGCTGAACGTCGCCTCGGTCGTCCTCGACACCAGCGGCAGCCCCAGCCAATCCGATGCGTTCGTCCTCCTCGGCGAAGCCGGCGCCCCGGTGCCGCCCGGGGCCTACCCGGCGTTCTCGCTCAAGGGCGGCATCGACGCCAACGGCCGGGGCAGCCGGGCCGTTCGGGTTCGCTTCCAGCCGAAGCTGGCCGGCGTCTTCCAGGCCAACCTGACGCTCGGCACCAACGTCCCGGGGACGACGTCGGTCGCGGTTCACCTGCTGGGCACTGGCGTCGCTCCCAGCCTCCAATTGTGCGCCACCGTCGGCGGCGCCTCGGAGTGTTCGACGGCTGCGGTGCCGGCGACGTGCGACTTCTCCGCGGCGACTCCCTGCACGGGAGGCTTCGTCGCGCGCAACTCGGGCGGCGCCCCCATCGACCTGACTTCCATCAGGCTGGCGCAAGGAAACCCTCAGTTCACCCTCGGTGCCCTGCCCGGCCTGCCCGCCACCCTCGCGGCGTCCGGCGGCGCCAGCATCACCGTCGCCTACTCGCCGCGGGCGCAGTACGACTACGACCTGCTCACCGTCACCTCGAGTGGCGGCACCCTGTCGGCCATCGTGCAGGGTGGGCAACCTCCGAAGCTCCAGGTCGTCTCTGCCCCGGGCGACGGCGCCGACCAGGTCGACTTCAACAAGGACGCCTCGGGTGCACCGGTCTCGCTCGCCAACGGCGCGACTGCGACCAAGACGTTCGTCCTGGCCAACGCCGGGACCGGCCCGCTGACGGTGCAGAGGGTGTACTTCCGCGGCACCGCCGGTTCGGAGTGGCCCGCGGGCGCCTCCTCGCCGGTCTTTTCGCTCTCGCCGCCCGCCGCCAACACGGTGGTGCCGCCCGGAGGAAGCGCGGACGTCGTGGTGCGCTTCACCGACGCGCCCAACGGCGGGCCGAGCGGCGCGGCTCCCCTGACGGCCGACATCCTCATCGACAGCAACGACTCGCTCTGGCCGCCGCCCGACGGCAGCAAGGCGGTCGTGGTGCTTGCGAAGACGCCCTGCAACCCGAACCCGGTCGCCGTCCTCACGGGCCCTACCGCCGCGGTTTCCAGGGGCGCGACCGTGAGCCTCGACGGCTCGGCGAGCTTCGACCCGAAGCCCGACTCCGCCGGCTCGTGCCAGCCGGGAATCGCGTGCACCGCCAGCCCGGCCGCCTCCGGCTGCCCGGCGTACCCAATCACCCACTGGGAATGGCAGCTCGAGGTTTCGCCCGCCAACGCCGGTCCCAGCGTCGCGCTCGCGCCCACGGGGTTTGGCGCCTCACCAACGGCGCAGCTCACGGTGGGAGACTGCGCGCCGTGCTCCTACGTCGTGCGCCTGTGGGTGTACGACGACACTCCGGCCACCGCCGCCAACCCCAGCGGCCTGCAGAGCACCTACGCCGACTTCACCGTCAACGTGCAGTGAGCGCCGCCTCAGGGTGGGGGCAGCATCGCCCAGCGGGCGATGTGGTCGAAATTGGGCGTGTTGACGATGGCCATGTTCACCGCCGGGCCGTCGGCGCCGGTGTTCTGGTTGACGGGGGCGTAGTAGAGGTCGGCCGAACCCTGGCCGCCGCCGCGCGTCGAACCGAAGGACAGGTACATGCCGTCCTTCGACCAGGTTGACCACGAGTTCGGCCCCGCGGCGTTGAGCGACGGCAGGGAATGCACGGTGCCGGTGTTGGCGGCGGCCACCAGCTTGATGACGGAGTCCGGGGCCGACCGGCTTGTCTGGCCGGCCGCGCTGAAGGTGTAGGCGATGTACTTGCCGTTGGGAGAAAACTCCGGGTAGTAGTTGCCGCCCCCGTTGGCGCTCGCTCCGGCGACCGGCACCGCGGTGCCGCCGCTCTCCGGCACCAGCATGAGGTCCGAAGGCCCGGTGATTTCGAACGAACCGGCGTCGGCGTCGGGGTTGCCGCGGGTGAAGGCGATTTGCCCGTCCGGCCCCCAGGACGGGTGCGTCTGGACCTTGCTGGGGTCATCGGCGCCCTGCACCGGGCCGATGATGCCGCCCGACACCGAGGCAGTCTTGAGGATTTTCCCGTTCGAGAAGACGAACTGGTAGGGCGGCGTCGTGTTGACGTCCGGGCGCCACGAGGCGGAATCCCCGTCCGCGGTGCCCGGCACCGGCACCGCGCCACCCGTCTTGGCGTCCACGACTTTCATCGACCCGGCGCTGCCGTACTCGATCAGCGCGACGTAGCGGCCGTCGGGGCTGACCGCGTGGCAGCCGGAGCAGCTCTGGCCCGCCTGCGTTCCGTAAAAGGCGGTGCGATTGGGCGGGCCCTGCAGGTGCGTGCGGTACACCGTGCCGTCCATGCTGGCGCCGGTGAACGCGCCCGCGGTCCACGAGTAGATGACTTCACCCGCGTCGGGAGGGACCAGCTCAGGCCCCGTGTCGAGGTCGACGTACTGGTCGGGGAAGACCGGGTCCTGGCTGACGACGTGCACCCGCGCGGACACCGCTCCGGCCGTGGCGGGCGCGAGGTGGACGATCTGGGTGGCCGTGGTAGTCACCGCGAGGGACAAGGGCAGCGCTGGAGCAGGCAGCAGGACGAAGGGCGCGCCCGCGGGCTCGACGGTGACGCTGGTCACGTTCACCGCTGCGGTGCCACAGGCCTGCATCGAGAACGAGAGGTCCTTGGTGGAACCGACCGCCACCGCGCCGAAGTGAAGGTGGTGGGGAAAGACGCAAAGCTGCTGCTGCCCCGCGCGCCCCAGCAGGGGAACCGACGCCTTCACCGTGGGGCCGCCGAAGCCCGCGGTGTAGGAGATGTCGAGAGTGTCCGAACTCTGGCCAGCGACGGTGGGCGCGTACTTCACCCCGATGGACGGGTTGCCCATGATTCCGCCGGGAACCAGCAGCATGGGGTAGCTGCCGGCCGCGCTGAAGGTGGGGCTTGCGTTCCGAATCACCGCGCCGGTCACCGTGCACAGCTCGGACCCGGTGGAGGCCAGCGAGACCGACAGGATGGACGAGCCGCCCGGAGCGAGGCCGCCAAAATTCAGGCTGCCGGGAGTGGTGACGAGCTGGCACGGCGGCGGGTCGATGCTCGCGCCCCGAAGCTGCACCACGAGGGAAGGGTTCACCGGGTCGTCCGACACCACCGTCAGCGTGCCGGTGTCGGTCGAGGTGCCGGAAGGGGCATAGCGGACGCCGAAGGTGACGACCGAATTCGTGGCAAGCGCCTGGGGCAGCGTCGGCGCGCCGGTCAGCGAGAAGGTGCTGCTGCCCGCCAGCGGCAGCCCCTGGAGGTTGCAGGGCAGCATGCCGTCGTTGACGACCACCATCGTCTGGCTGCTGGTGGAGCTGTTGGGCACAGTGCCAAAGTCGATGAGGGAGGGTACGGCGGTCAGGTGACACGTCAGGCTCGCCGCGGCGGAGGCCCTCAGCTGAATGTGCACGACCGGCGTGTCGGCGTCGTTGGTGGTCACCACCGCCGTGCCGAGGAAGTTGCCCGAGGAGTCCGGAGTGAACTGGGCGGCGAATTGGACGTTGGTGCCCGCAGCGACGGTCTGCCCGCCGGCGGGAACGGCCTGCGTCGGGTAGAGGGCGAACTGCGAAGGCGACGCCGCGCTGAGCGCCGAACCCAGGTACTGCAAGTCCAGAGAGCCGACGTTGCGCACCTGCACCCGCCGGGCGGCGGTGGGGTCTCCTACCTTGAAGGTCCCGAAGTCGATGACCAGGCCTCCGGCCTCGACGTCGCCGCAGTCCCAGGCGCCGGGGGTAGGTTCGACGCAAACCTGGACACGGCTTGCCTGCGCGGTGGCCACGAGCGCGACCGTCGCCGTCCGCAGATGCGGGTCGTCGGTCGCGATGTCGACGATGCCGGTCGTCGCGCCCGCCTGGGTCGGAGAGTAGGTGACGGTGACGCTCTTGGAGTCGCTCGACTTGAGCAGCGCGGGGGTTTCGGCGCCCGAGAGGCTGAAGGCCGGGTCCGACCCGTCACGCAGCACGACGTTCGTCACGCTGGCCTGCCCCTTGCCGCGATTCTCGATGACGATTCGCGCGGTGGCGGTGCCGTGAGTCTGCACCGTGCCGAAGTCGATGACCCAGTCGGCGGCGTTCCGGACGGTAGGCTGCGTGATCTTCAGCTCGGGCGCGACCAGGGCCAACCGCGACCCGCAGTCGCACCCCGCTGCCAGAAGGGCGCTCATGCACAGACAAGCGAAGGTGGTGCGCATCGCCAACTCCCAGCGGAGTCCCTTTTGGAAGGGGCGAAGTAGAAGACACTCGAGCGGCTGGCGTCAACTGGGCGCCGGTGCTGAGCCGCAAACATTTCGAGACGAATGGGATTCGCGCGAACCGACGCCGGGCGCGGCGAGCTGGTCAGCATGGCTGCCCGGCTTCAAGACCGCCTGAGCGCCCGTCGCGCCCGCGCCAGGGCCCAAAGGCCGAGAATGCCCCACCGGCCCATTCCGGCGCCGCCTCCAGCCTGGCAGTCGCAACCCACCGCGTAGCGCACCTCCGGCGTCACCTCGACGTCGAAGGGGTCGCTGACGGCGTCCGGCATTCCGGCGGAGGAGGCCGACAGCGTGTACCCCCTGCCCTCCCGGTTGAGGGACAGGTCGGCGAACGCAGCGACTCCGTCCACCGTCTCGGCCGTGGCGGCACCCGACAGCGTCGCCCTTCCCGGGTTGTCGAGCAGCCTGAGCGCGATGGTGGCCTGCGCCCCGGGCAGCGAATTGCCGAATGCGTCCTGCACGGCCACCTGAATCGCGGGCACCAGCGCCACCGCCAAGTCTCCATTCGCCGGCTGGACGACGAAGGCCAGCTTCGACACTGCCCCTGCCGCGATGTCGAAGGCCGCGCTGGTGGCTGTCCCCAGCCCCGGCGACGAGGCCGACAGCGTGTAGCCCCGCCCCGCCTTGTCCACCGACAAGTCCGCAAACGACGCGATTCCGTCGGCGGCCGGCACCGCGCGGAGGCCACCCAGCGTGGCGCCGCCCGGGTTGTCGAGGAGGACGACGGAAATGGGCGCGTTCGAGGACGCCAGGGTGTTGCCCGCCAAGTCCTGCACCGCCACCGCTACCGCCGGAGTGAGGGTGGCCCCGGCGACGGTGCTGACGGGATTCACGACGAAGGCCAGCTTCGCCTCGAGTCCGACGGTGACGTCGAAGGCCGCGCTGGTGGCCCCGGTAAGCCCGCTCGACGAGGCCGTGAGGGTGTACCCCACTCCCGCACGGTTGATGGACAACCCACTGAAGGCGGCGAGTCCTCCCGAGGCCCCCACCGTGGACGCGCCGCTCAGCACGCCCGCTCCGGGGTTGTTGCCCAGCGCCAGGGCGATGCTGGCGCCGGACGAGGGCACGGCATTGCCCAGGGCGTCCTCCACCCTTACCGAGCAAGTCAGCGCCTCTCCCGCGGTGACGCTCACCGGCTGCGCCAAGAATGCCAGCCGCACCGCCGGCCCCGCGGTGACGTCGAAGGCCGCGCTGGCTTCGGCAGGCAACCCACTCGAAGTCGCCACCAGCGTGTAGCCCGCCCCCACCCTGTCCAGGGACAGGCCGGGGAAGGTGGCTATTCCCGCGACGGCGTTCGCCATCGCCGTCCCGGACAGCGTTCCCCCACCGGGGTTGGCGCCAAGGGCCACCGCGACGCTCGCCGTGGACGAGACGTCCGTGTTGCCCAACAAGTCCTGCACCGCCACCTGCACCGGGGGCGACATCACCCCGCCGGCGGCCACCGTCGACGGTTGCACCACGAAGGCCAGCTTCGCCACCGGCGCAATGCCGATGTCGAAGGGCGCGCTGGTGGCGCTGCCCAGCCCACCCGAAGAGGCCACCAGGGTGTAGCCGACTCCCACCTTGTCCACCGAGAGGTCTCCGAAGTCCGCCACCCCGCCCACTGCATTCACCGGACTGGTGCCGGACAGCACTCCGGCTCCGGGGTTGTTGCCCAGCGCCACGGAGACGCCCACCGTGGATGACGTCACCGCATTGCCCAGCGCGTCCAGCACCGCCACCTTCACCGAGGGGGCCACCACCACGCCCGCCTGCGCACTCGAAGGCTGCACCCGGAAGGCAAGCTGTGCCGCCGCTCCGACGGTAATGTCGAACGCGGCGCTGGTGGCCCCGGCGAGCCCGCTCGAAGAGGCCACCATCGTGTAGCCCACTCCTACCTTGTCCACCGACAAGTCCCCGAAGGCCGCCACTCCGAGCACCGCATTCAACGGGTTGGTGCCGGACAGCACGCCGCCCCCGGGGTTGTTGCCCAAGGCCACGGTGACGCTGGCAGCAGAGCCAATCACCAGGTTGCCGAGGACGTCCTCCACCACCACCGACGGAGTCAGCGGCGCCCCCGCCGCGGAGGTGACTGGCTGCACCAGGAAGGCCAGCCGCGCCGGCGCTCCCGCCGTGACGTCGAAGGCCGCGCTGGTAGCCCCAATAAGCCCGGCCGAGGACGCCGCCAGCCTGTAGCCCACTCCTGCCCTGTCCAGGGACAGGTTGGCAAATGTCGCCACGCCACCGGACGCCGCCTGGGAAGCCGTGCCCGACAGCACGCTGCCCCCAGGGTTGGCGCCCAGCGCCACCGCGATGCCGCCGGTGAAGGACGTGACGGCGTTGCCGAAGGCGTCCTGCACCGCTACCGAGGTTGTGAGGGTTGCCCCGGCCGTCGTGCTCGCCGGCTGCACCGTGAAGGCCAGCTTCGCGGGCGCTCCGGTCGCGATGTCGAAGGCGGCGCTGGTAGCCCCGGCAAGCCCGGCCGACGAAGCCACCAGCGTGTAGCCAACC
>JAHFDQ010000286.1 GCA_023248915.1 Archangiaceae bacterium
ATGCCAGCGCAAAGCCCTGCTCACTGGCCTACGGTTTCGGGCTTTCCGGGGCCGGGGCGGCCGGCGGGGCGGCGGCGGCCGCCGCCGCGGGAGTCGGCGCGACAACCGGGGGGGGAGCCGCCGCCGGCTTGCCCGCGGGAGGCGCTCCAGGGGCTGCTCCGGGGGCCGGAGCTGGGGCCGAGCCGGGAGCAGTTCCAGGGGCCGGCGCTGGGGCCGCGCCCTCGCCTGCCGGCTTGTCGCCCCCGGCGGGAGCCTCGCCCTCCTGGGCTGCCTCGTCGGACATCTTGTCGAGCAGCGACGCCCCTCCGGAAGCGGCCTTCGGCTTTTCCTTCGTTTGCCCCGTCGCCGGCGCCACGGCCGCGCCCGTCTTCTGCATCGCGGCCAAGCCCTTGATCTTGGCGTCGATCGCCGCCTGGTCGGCCGTCGACGTCAGGGCGATGGCCTTGCACTTCTCCAGGAAGCCGACCGCTTTGTCCCAGCCCGATTTTTCCGACGCGTAGGCCCACCCGGCGCCGCAGATGGCGTCCGGCTGGTCGGGCTTCAAGCTCAATACGCGCTCGAACTCCGCCCCGGCCGCCGGCCCCTTCTTCGGGTCGCGCCCCTTCTGCCCGTCGAGGGCGAAGGCGTAGGCGAGGTGCCCTTCGTAGGACGTCGGGTCGAGCTGCACCGCCCGGGCGAACGACTTCTCGGCCGTATCGTAGTCGCGGTAGGACAGCGCCATCGCCCCGATGTTCATGTGGCCGGGAGCGAACTTCTCGGAAAGCGCCACCGACTTCTGAAACTGGCCGAGCGCGAGCCGCCGGTCGTCCATCTTCAGGTAGATCATCCCCAGGTTGTTGTAGACGCCGGGATCTTTCTCATCGAGCTTCTTGGCGTTGCCGCTGATGAACTCGGCCAGCCGGTAGTTGCCCTGGTCGTAATAGATGAGGGCCAGGTTCTTGTAGGCGTCGGGGTTGTCCTTGGTGCGCGAGAGCACCTTGCGCGCGGCCGCCTCGGCCTTGTCGAACCTCTTGGCCAGCCGGTAGGCCACCGTGAGGTTGTTCAACAGGGCGACGTCGTACTCCTTGCCGGGCGCCTTCAGGGCCGCCTCGTACAGGGCGATGGCCTTGTCGAACTTGTCCTCCTGCCGGTACACCTTGCCCAGGTTGAGCAGCGTGGCTCCGTGGGCGGGGTCGGCCTTGTGCGCCGCCTCGTAGGCGGCCTCGGCCCTGGCGAGGTCGCCCTGCCGCTCGGCAATGACTCCGAGGTTGTACCGGGCGTTCACCCAGGTGGGCTGCTTGTCCAGCGCCCTCGTGAACCCGGCCGCCGCGTCGTCCAGCTTCGCGGCGTCGAAGTCGGCCACCGCCTGCTTGAAGAGCTCTTCGGGGCTCTTCTCCTTCGGGGGCGGGGGCGCGGCTTCCGTCACCGGCGGCGGCGCGGCCACCACTTCCTTGGTCGTCGCGCAGGACGCGAGCGTCAGGGCGGCGGCGGCGAAGACGGCGAGCTTCAGCGACTTCATGGCAGGCCTTCCGTTCGGCTCGAAGAAGTTCATGGGGCACCTGCGCCGACCGCGGACGCGGTCGTAGCGCCCGCCGGCGGCGGGGCCTTGGGGCCAGCGGGGGGGACCGCCGGCGCGGGCGCGGCCGGAGCCGGCGGAGCGTCGTTGGCGGTCGCGACCGGCACCTCGGTGCTGATCGGCGCGGTGACGAAGAACTCCGACCCCCGGTACGGCACCTCGCGCACCTTGGCGTAGACCCCCGGCCGGTACTTGTTCATCTTCTCCTGCGCCAAGAGCGTCCACTCCGTGTAGATGTTCAGCTCGTAGCTCTTGGCGAGCGCCTTCTCGAGCGCCTCGATCGCCTTCTCTTCGAGGGGGAAGGCGCGGTTCTCGAGCTCGCCGCGGTACATCTCAAGCTGCTCTTCGTCCAAGGGCTTGCCCTTGTAGGTCGGGTCGGGCGAGTCGAGGAAGTTCTGGGCGAAGTCGGCGTAGGCCATGCCGATGCGGGTCAGCGCCGCGACGCCGTACTCGCCGGCGCCAATCTGAAGCACCTCGGTGTACGCCTTCTCGACTTCCTGAATCTTCTTCAGCTTCAGGTCGAGGTCCTTCTTCAGGGTAGCCACCTTCGAGAACTTGATGTCGAGGTACTGCTTCCACATCGGCTCGAGCGCGAGGAACCGGCACTGCGCGAAGGCGATCAGCACCCGGTCGTTCTTCTTGTCGTCGAGAGACAGCTTGGCGAAGGCGGCGATCAAGTCCTTCTGCAGGCGTTCGACTTCCACCGGCTTCTGCTGGGCCTTCTGTGCCTGGAGCACCCGGTACTTCGCCTCGTAAGTCTTCGGGGCGGCGACGCGGCTGTCCTTCGCGTAGCTGGTGGCGAAGGCCTCGAACGTCTTCACCACGTCGGGCCAGCGCTTTTCCTTCTCGTGAATCAGCCCGATGTTGAAGGCCAAGTCGGGCACGTCCTTTCGGTCCTTGAAGCGGACCATGTACCGCTGGTAGGCGGCGATGGCCTTGTCCGACCGGCCCAGCCCTTCCCACCACAGGCCGGCGTCGAACTGCGCGTCCGCCACCCACTTCTCCGCCTCTTTCAGCAGCTCTTCCTTTTCCTTGGCGTCGGTCTTCCTCGGTTCGACCTTGGCGACCTTGGCCTCGGCCTTCTTGCCCTTGGCTTCCTTAGCCTTGGCTTCCTTCTCTTTCTTCACCAGGTCCTTGATGTTGTCGTAACCGACCGCCTTGGGCCCGGCGGCCTCGTCGTAGGCGGCGATGAAGGCCTCGTACATCTCGGCGGCCCGTTGGAAGTCGGCCACCTTCTCGTAGAAGTTCGCGAGCGAGTAGCGCACCTTTAACTCGAAGACGCTGCCCGGGTACTCCTTCAAGACGCGCTCGCCCGACTCGATGCCCCGGTCGATCTGGTTCGCGTCCTGGAAGATGACCATCGAGTAGGTCAGCGCCCGGTCGGCGTTGTCCGACTTCGGGAACTCGGCCACGAACTTCAGGTACTCCTCGGCCGCTTTCGACGCCTTCTTCTCTCTCTTGTAGACGACCAGGTCCACCCACTTGTACTGCGAACCCTCGACCACTCCGCCCACGCGCTTGGTGAACTCGGTGCCGGCCTTGGACAGCTTCTTGTTGGCGATGAACTGGCGCGACAGCTTGTTCAATTCGAGCCACTCTTCCTTCTCTTCGAGCACCGACATCGACAGGTCGGCCGCCTCTTGCGAGCGCTTCTCCTCGGGCCACTTCATGATGATCTCGCCGAAGCGTTGCGCCGCTTCCACGAAGTGGTTGCGGTCGTAGTAGACGACCGCCGCCTGGTACCGGACGTCGATCTCGTCGGTGTTGTTCGGGTAGAGCCGGTTGTAGCCGTCGCAGGCGACCGTCAGCTTGCCCTCGAACTTGGTCAGGGGCTGTTCCTGCAGCTCTTTCGCCGAGCGCTTGGTGATCTTCTGGCCCTTGGTGACTTCGCCCTTCTTCTTCGTCTCTTCGACCTTCTCGCCCGCCTTCAGCTCGGTCTTCTGCAAGAGGCCCCGCTCGATGCGCACCAGCTTGTCGTAGGCCAGAATCGAGTCATAGGCCGACTGCTGGCGGTACTTCTCCTGCGAGACTTCCTTGGCGGCGTCGCGGGCCGGAATCTTGAACGCCACCACGCCGTCGTACTGGGCGGCCGCCGGTTCCCACTCTTCCAGGGCCCACAGAATTTCGGCGTAGTAGAACTTGAGGTTGAAGGCGAAGTCCGAAACGAAGGCCTCGTCGTCGCCGCTCGCGAAGGCGTCGATGTACTGCTTGTAGATGTCGCGGGCCAGCCGATAGGTCTCGACCGACTTCGTCTTCTGCGCTTCCTGGTGGTACTCGGTGACCATCGTGCGCATCGCCTCTTCGGCGACGTTGAAGCCGTTGCGCAGCACGTCCTTGCTCGACTCGTTCGCCTTCCACCAGGTGCTGCCGGGCCGGTACAGCTCGGCCAACTTCTTGATCTCGGCCTTCACCTGGTCGCGCTGGCGCAGCCCCTCGTAGCTCTTGATGATCGACTGCTGGTAGTCGGGCGCGCCGGCCTGCATCGGGTCTTCGCCGATCAGGTACCGGAAAGTCTTGATGCCGTTCTCGTGGTGGCCGGCGTCGGCGAGGCTGTAGGCCATCTTCGAGATGAGGTTGGCCTGCTTCTTCTTGCCCGCGTGCTGCTTGTAGTAGGCGATGGCGTCGTCCGACCGGTTCAACTGCACGAAGACGGTCACCATGTCGTTCAGCCCTTCGTTCTTCAGGTCGGTCATCGCCTTGCCCTGCTTTTCGGCGTAGTCGACGACTTCCTGCAGCTTCTTCAGCGCCTTCTCGTGCTCGCCCGCGTTGAAGTCGCACCACGCCAGCTTGTACAGGGCGTAGGACTTGATCTTCGGCACCGGGCTGGCGAAGGCCTTCTCGTACATCTCTTTCGCCTTGCCCAGGTTGTTGGCGATGTCGAAGTAGTGGTTGCCCAACTGGACGTAGGTGTCGGGCACGAACTTCGAACCGGGGTAGTTCTTGATCAGCTCTTCGTACCGCTTGACCGCCTGGTCGCGCTTGCCGGTCTCGTAGAGGTTGTACCCGAGCGAGAACAGCACCTCGTCCTTGCGCTCGTAGGCCGGGTACTCGCGCAGAATCGTCTCGTACAGGCGCATCGTCTCGGACCGGTAGAGCTCGCTCTCGCGGTGCTCTTCCTTGGCGTCGGCGACCTTCTCGCCGCGGTTGCGCGCGTCGTCGACCTTGCGCTCGTCTTCCTGAAACTTGGCCATCTCTTTCCGGTTCAGGTACTTGGACTTTTCCCAATAGAACTCGGAGAGCTGGAACAAGAGCTCGGCCTTCTGCGGCGACCCGTCGGCGATCTTCGGGATGATCTTCTTCAGCTGCTCGACCGCCTCGTCACGCTTCTTGTCGGCCAGCGATTCTTTCTGGGCGTCTTCGAGCGTGGGGGCGTCCTTGAACTTGGCCGGCCCCTTGCGCTGCAGCTTCTTCTTCGAGTCCGCGGCCTTGGCCGCGACACCGGTCGCCGCCGGTTCGGCCGCCTTGGCGCCCTTGTCCTTCTTGGCGCCCTTCCTGGCCGCCGGCTCGGCCTGGCTGATTCCGCCGGCTGCCAGCGACAACCCCACCGCGACGGCGATACCCCGAAGCGACGACGACTTCATGCTTTCTCCTGGACGCGGTCCCGCGAGAAGATTTCGGCCGGAACCGACCGGCGCGGCCCCTTGAAAAACCGGCGAAAGCTACACTCGGCCCGCCAAAATGGAAAGTCCGCTCAGGAGCGCGGCGCCGACGGTTCGTCGACGCACAAAACCGTCGCGGCGCCGGCCACTTCCCCGGCCAGCTCGAGGCAGCCGCGGCCGATTCTCCGCACCCTCAGCCCCTCTTTGCCGAGGGTTTCGCCCTCGAGAACGACTTCGGCCTGGCCGTCCGGCCCCTCGACGACGCCGCCGTGTCGGGCGCTGACGGTGTCGACCAGCACCAGCTCGGCCACCGAGACATCGGCGAAGTGGCGAAGGGGCTCGTCCGCCCGCGCAGCGACCGGCAGGGCCGCCGCCAGCGCGGCACCACAGAGGGCTACCCAGCGTCGCGCCTGGGAAGTCATGACTACTCGGCCGCCCGCGGGCAGCCCCGCTTCAGCGTGTATTGGTAGTAGCCGATCTCGTCGATCCAGAATTCGCCCTGGAACTTCCAGTAGTTCCAATTCTCGGCGGGCATCGTTGGCCGGTAAAGCGCCTGCTTCTGCAGCATTCGAACCTGGTCGATGCCGACCTCGGCGAGCTCTTTCTCGGACTTCGACGTCTCGAACCGGATGATCTCTCCCTGGTCGGAGAAGTTCTTGATGTTGCGGTAGGCCTCGACCAACCGGTTCTTTGCGAACTGGCCCGCCACCTGGGTAAGCGTATTCCGGTTCTGGTCCAGGTACGTGATGAGGTCAGGCCCCAGCTTGGTGGTGCGCCAGGCCTGGTTCGCGTTGATGTAGTCCTTCTCTTTGTCGATCTGCGCCAGCATGCTGAAGACGCCGAGCATGCGCTCGTTGCTGCGCACCCACAGCCGCACCGGCTTGGGCAGCCTGCCTTCGTTGGACTCTTCGCCGACGAGCCGGAAATAGTAGTTGAAGTCCTTGTCCTCGCCCTCGATCAGCGGCTTCAGCTTGTCCGCCATCGGCGCGTACACCTCGTCGTAGGCGGCCAGCGCGGTCTTCGACTCTTCGTACAGGCAACTGAAGTAATAGACGGTCGCCTTCAGCACCCACGACTCGGGCTGAAACGCCCCCGAGAACTGGGGCGCGTGCAGGGCCTGCAAGCTGCCCAGCGCTCCGCCGAAGTCCTCGTTCTGAAACCGGGCGAAGCCGTTCTCGAACAGCGCCTGGTCCCAGTACTTCGAGAAGCGGGGAATGCGCTCGTAGGCCTCGGTGGCCTTCTGGTACTGCCCGGCGCCGTAGTGCGCCCGGCCCAGAGCCAACAGCGACAGCCACTGGGTGTTGACCAGCTCGACCTGGTTCTTCGACTGGGTGGCCAGCACCGTCTCGAAGGCGTTCACCGCGTCGTTCATCTGTTGGCCGCCCGGGTAGCGCGGGTCGACCAGCACGATGCCCAGGAGGTACTGGGCCTTCGCGAAGATGGTGCTCTCCTTCGGGACGGCTTCGAGGAAGGCGCGGGCCTCTTCGAACTTGGCCTTGCGCTGGCTGATGCCGCCGATCAGGTAATTGATGCGCGAGAGCACCTCGATCGGCAGCGTCGCCCAGTCCTCGTTGTAGGTGTTGTTGAGCAGGTTGGGGATCAGGTACTGGTCGCCCAACTGTTGCTGCATGTTGACCAGCCCCTCGACCGCCTTCAGGTAGTAGGGGTGGGCCTTCCCGGCCCGGAGGATGGTCGCGTAGTACATGAAAGCCGTGACCGGCAGGTTCTGCTTCGCGAAGCTCTGGGCGAGGTAGAACTCGCTCTTGGTCCGCAGGTCGGCGTCGGTCGAGGTTTCCGACAATTCGTAGAACGTCTGCGAGGCCGCCGCGTAGTCGCCCGAGTTGAAGGCGGACAGCGCGTGGTTGTAGACGTTCAGGTCCTGGGCCGAGGCGGCGAGCGGTGCGAGGAAGGCGGCAGCGAGGATTCGCTTCATGGTGTGGTTTAGGCCTGTCGCTAGAAGAGGTAGGAGAAGCCCAGGTACATGCCGATGTTGTTCAACACGTCCGACGACGGCACCTGAACCAGGTTCTTCGCCAGCGGCACGTCGTTGGCCCGGTTGAGGTTGGTGTTGGGGTCGACCCCCTCGAACTTGGCGAGCTGGCACGAGGCGGCGACGTTGATGGCGGCCGAACCGTCGGCGTTCAGCAGCTTCCCGCCCGCGCGCTGGGTGCGGTCCATCAGGTCGAGATCATTCCCGTCGCAGCCGTTCACCGAGTCGGTGCGCGCGGTGTAGACCAGGTCGCGCACCTCGATGCGGGCGGCGAAGCGGTCGCCGAGCTGCAGCCGAAAGCCGGCCCCCAGCGAACCCATGAAGCGGGGGCCCGTGTCGCCGAACGTCGCCGGGCCGGTGGTTTCGCTCTGGGGCTTCAACTGGTGCCGCGTCCAGCCCATGCCGGCGCCGCCGTCCACCACCAGCGAGAAGGTGGCCAGGCTGTCGGTGTACCAGGCGAACTTGCCATACAGCGGAGTCACCTCGACGCCGCCCAGCGCCCCGCCGATGAGCAACAGCGACGTCGCCGCCCGCGCTTCCTGGCGGACCTTGTCGATCAGCTCGCCGTTGAAGGCCGACTCGGACGCGTACCAGTTGTACTGGCCGCTCAACTGCAACCCGAAGTTCTC
>JAHFDQ010000287.1 GCA_023248915.1 Archangiaceae bacterium
GCCGGAGTGGCCTTGGTGTCCCCCTTCAGGCTGACGGACGGGAAGCCCGTCAGGAGGAACATCCTCACGTCGCTCGCGCTGTCCGTCACGACGTTGCCGAACCGGTCGAAGGTGACAACGGTCGGCGCTGGGCTGATGGGTTGGTTGGCGTTCGTGTTCGAAGGCTGCTGCACGAAGGCGAGCGCCGACTCGGCGGCGTGCCGAATGGAGAACTGCGGCGACGACGCCGTCCCCGCGTCGGCGGTCGCGTCGAGGCGGTAGTTGCCGACCTTGTCCAGCCAGAGGGTCGTGAAGTTGGCCACTCCGCCGGTGGTGGAAATCGACCTGTTCCCCGCCAAGGTGCCCTGGGCGCTTCCCGCGCTCAGTGTCACCGTCACGGTCTGATCCGGGGATGGCGCGACGTTTCCCGCCCGGTCATGGGTAGTGACCACCACCGGCGACAGCGGCACGCCGGCTGGCGCGTCCCAGGGCGAGTTGGTGAAGGTGATCGAGCTGGGAGGGCCCGCCATCACGTCGAAAGAATCGCTGTCCGCCGAGGGAATCGGCGCAGCGGCCGTCGCACGAAGCACGTACGGCCCGCCCACCTTGTCGACGGTCAGGTCTGCGAAGGTTGCCTGGCCGGTCGTCGCGACCTGGGCGACGGTCCCGCCTAGGCTCGCTCCTGCCACGCCGTTTAGAGTCAGCCACACGCTGGCCAGCCCCGGGGCCTGGTTGCCAAGGTAATCGTACACATACACATAGATCTCCGGGCTGATTGGGTCGAGCGAGGTCACCGAGACCGGAGGTTTGCTCACGACGAGGTGATCGGGAGAGCCGGGGCTGATTACGAACGAGCCGCTCGTGACTTCCATGGCGGTTCCGGGCGCTTTCGCCTTCAGGGTGTAGGTAGCCTTCCGATTGATCGAGAGGTCGGAGAAGGTCGCCACCGAGCCGAGCTGAAAGACTGTCTTGGTGCCGCTCAGCACGGACGTGCCGCCCGGGACGGCGGTCGCGATGGCCATGGTCACGGACGTCCCTCCATCCAACCCGACGGCCTTATTGCCGAACGCGTCGTCAATCTCGACAGCAGCAGAAATAGGCTGGCCGGCCATCGCGCCACTGGGCTGGGTCGAAAATCTCAGGGCGGCGGCGCCCCCCCCCGAGACGGTCGTGTCGCTCGCGACCACAATCGCTCCGGACGTCGATGCCTTCAGCGCGTAGCTGCCCGCCTTGTCGAGCGAGAAGCCCGAGAACGAGGCGACGCCGTTCGCGCTGTTCACGTTCGGCGAGCCGCCGAGGAGCGTCCCTTGTGGAGGAGCGCTGGCGAGCCCGAGCGTGATGGGCTGAACGGTGGTCACGGTGTTCAAGAACAGGTCTTGCTGCAGGACAACCATCGACGGAGCGAGCACCTGGCCAGCGACTGCCGTGGCGGGAGGGCTCACCGTGAACTTGAGCGAGTCGAGCGGCCCGGGGACGACGTTGAAAGCCAGGCTGCTCGCCGAGGCGCAATTGGCGGCTGCGGCGAGCAGCGCGTAGCCGGTCCCGGCAGTCTCGATGCGCACGTCAGGGAATTGGGCCACCCCCGAAACGGTCGCGGCGGTGAAAGTGCCCCTTAACGTCGCCCCGGTCGGGTTGGTGCCGAGCGTTAGGCTGACGTTCACCCCGCTGGTGGTCACGGGTTGACCCGCCGAATCGACAAGGCGCACCGACAGGTTGCCCAAGGCGACTCCGGCAGCCCCCCCCGTGACGGCAGCCGGGAATTCGAGTTGGCTTGCCCCGGCGGCCAAGACGTCGAAGGAGTTGCTCGTCGCCGACAGGCCGAACCCGCTCGCCACGAGGGTGATTCCCGGACCGAATCCGCTCAGCATCAGGGTCGGGAAGGCGGCGACCCCTCCGATGGCGCTCGAGGTGCCGCCGCTCAGCGTGGCGCCAGCAGGCGAGCCGGGCCCGAGCGTCAGGGCGACGGCGCCCGCCTGCGCCACCGTGTTGCCTAGAGTGTCTTGCAGCGCAACCTTGACTATCGGGCTCAGCGCGACGTTGGTGAGGCCGCCCACGGGCTGGGTGATGAAGGACAAGCGCGAAGACGACGCGGGCTGGACGACGAAGCTGGCGCTGGCCTGGCTCAAGCCGGCCGCCTGAGCCAGCAACGTGTACGTCCCCGCAGTGTCGACCCGCAGCGCGCTGAACGTCGCCGAGCCGGCGAGGGTCGGCACCGTGGACGTTCCCCCGGGCGCCTTGCCGTCGGACAGGGTCAGGGAAACGCTCCCCGCGAAACCGGAACACAGGTTGCCATAGGCGTCTTTGACCGCCACGACCACCGCGGGCGTGAAGTCGACCCCGGCGGTCGCCGCGGCCGGCTGCACGGCGAAGGTCAGTGAGGCCGGGTCCGCCCCGGTGACATCGAACGGGGCGCTGGTGGCGGACGAGGTTATCGTCGGGGCGGCCGCGGCCAGGGTCAGCGAGGCGGCCGCGGAGTTGACCTTCAGGTCGACGAACGTCGCCACGCCTTTCGAGGTCGGCACGGTAGGAGTGCCCAACAGGGTCGCGCCGGCGAGCGCGAGCGTCACCTGCGCCGACGAGGTCACCACCGTGTTCCCTCCGTTGTCCTGAATGGCGACGCTCACGGGCTGAAGGGTGTCTCCGGCGCGGGACGACTGGGGCTGATCGACGAAGCCCAACTTCGTCGCTGGCCCCGGGCTGATGGTGAACGAGATGCTGGTGGCTTCCCCATAGCCAGTAGCCGAAGCGATGAGCTGGTAGGTGCCCGCCTTGTCGACGCTGAGCCCCTGGAAGACAGCTTCACCGTCAATGGCGGTGCCACTCGTCACCGAGAGGCTTCCCTGAGTCGAATCGAGGCTCAAGGCGACATCGGCCACCGCCGAAGTCCGGTTTTCGAGGTCGTCCAACAGCACCACCTTGACCGGCCCGAGAGCGACCGTCGCCGTGGCATCTCCGGGTTCGGCAGAGAACGCGAGGTGATCGGCGGGGCGCGGGTCGAAGATGACATCGAGCGTTCCCGACGCCAGCGAGCTGGCCGAGGCGGTGAGCCGGTGGCTGCCAGCCCTGTTGTCGCGCACGAAGAACGCGGCTCGCGGTAGATTGACCGCGAGGAGCGCCGTCGAGAGCGTCGCGCCCGTGCAGGGGTTTCCGGGAAAGAACATCGAGGTCGCGGAGTCCGAGGTGGGCGCGACGTAGAGGTCGGTGCGCGCAAGCGAGTCATTCTCGAATTGGTCCCGTACCTGGACCGTCACCTTCCCGCATGCGCCCGCGGCGAGGGGCTGGGCCACGTCGAGGGCGAGATGGTGCGGCTCCGCGGCGACCACGTCCACCGTCTGCGTCGCGGGCTCGAGCAACCGCAGCTCGTGAGTCGCCGTGAGAAGCTGCGCGTGGGCCAGCAAATCGCGGTAGTAGACCTGTACCTCGCTCGACTCCCCTGGCACGGCCACCTGAGCGATCGCCTGGACACAGTCGGCGTCAGCGAAGAATTCACCCTTCGCAGACGAACTCGCGAGCGCGACCTGCGTTTCTTCGGGAAAGGCAGCGGGTTCGCCCTGGTCGGTCAGGAAGAGGCGCAGCGGCGTGGCGCCGCATTCACCCGCGGTGAACGCCGAGGGCGGGGCGGCCAAGTGCAGCGCCGAGGGCGACCGGCCGAGCTCGACCGGCACCACCACCTCTAGGCCGCGCACCACGACCGCGGACGCCGTGCCCCGCGCGAAGGCCCTGCCCCCGACGAGCGCGTCCACCTGGACCGTGACCTCCTGTCCGGCCAGCGCGTTCGGCAGCTTGATTCGCAACGTCTGCGGGCTCCCGAGGTAGCCGTCGACGCTCCCGGGGCGCACGCTGGGCTCGCCCAGCGGACCGTCCGGTCCGGTCACCGTGAACTGAAGCTGCTCGGCCGCCTGCCGCGACGACCAGCTCGCCTCGACCCGCAAGCTCGTCCCCGCGGCGCGAAGCGGGTCGCGGCAGGCCGCCACGCCGACGAGCAGCCACAGCACCCATAGGCTCGTGCGCTTCATCGGTAGCTCACCTCTCCGAGCGTGGTCTCGGGCGGCTTCGGCGCGGTCGCCACCCAGGCCACGGCTCCTCCGGCCACGACAGCGCCCACTCCGGCCCAGAGCCACCACTGCTTGTGCAGCGGAGTCGGTTGCGCGGGCCCTTCCGGCCCCGCCTTGAGGCTGCGCTCGAGCGCCGCGCGGCGCGCGTCCTTCTCGGACTCGATCGCGGCCAGCTTCTTCGCCTGCTCGAGCTCGGCGGCCTTCTTCTCCTTGTCCAGCGCGGCCTGCTTTCGCGCCTGGTCGAGCTTCTGCTGGTCGAGCTCGGCCTGCCGCTTCGCTGCCGAGAGCTCGGCGTCCTTCTTCTGCCGGTCGAGGTCGGCTTGCTTGCGCTCGTTCTCGAGCCTGGCGGCGCGCTCTTCGCGGCGGCGCTTCTCGTCCTGCTCGACCAGCCTCGCCTCGGCCTGCTTCAACAGCGACTGCACCTGCGCCGCGTTCTTCGGGCGCTTCGGCGACAGGTCGAGGTACCGCTTGTAGAAGAACCGCGCCCGTTCCCAGTTGCCGAGCTGGCGGTGGCACTGGCCGATGTTGAAGAGAAACCCGGGCAGCGGCTTCAGCTCGTACGCGTCGGAGTAACCCTGCAGGGCTTCCTCGAACTGACCGGTGTCGTAGAGCCCCTGCGCTTCGGCGTACCGGGCCTTCGCCTGGACCTCGTCCTTCCCCGGTGGCCGTGCCAGCGCCGCGCTCGAGGCCAGGAGCCCTACCAGTGCGACACCCGCGGCGGACAGGTCATTCGAACGGATTGACCGTCGACTCATCGCTCACCTTCGCTTTCGGCAATTCCTTCTTCGGCGAAGGCGCGACCTTCGCCGGGTTTAACCGCGGCTTGATGGAAAAGTCACGGTTGGGGCGCAGCTCGAACACGGCGCGCTCGTGGCCGGCCAACTCGAAGGCGAAGGCGATGGGCGCGTCGCCCCGAGGCAGACTGAAGGCGCAGGGCGTCACCCCGACCTCCTCGCCGGTGTCGCCGCGCGTCACCTTCGCTCCCGGCGGCACCGAGGCCAGCTCGAAGTTCACCTTCGCCGGAATGGGCGGCACGGCGGCGGGCGAGGGCAGGGGCGCGGGGCTCTGAGGAGGAGGCCGCGGTTCGGCGCGGGTCAGCCAGAAGCCGCCGCCCGCCAGCGCGACCGCCGCCGCGGCCGCGGCGGCGGCGACGAAGGGCGTCTTGGACCTTCCCGGCGCGAAGGCAGGCTCGCGGGTGGTGATGAGCGCGGGAATCTCGGTAGCGGCCATGCTCGGTAGTGGCGCAGGCGTCTTGACGAACGCAGGAACCTCGGCGGCGACGAGCTTCGGAGGAGGCGCCGGTGCCGTCCCATTCGAGACTTCCATGAGGGCCCGCTCGACCTCTTCCATCGACTGGGGCCGGTGCCCGGGTTCCTTCGCGAGCAGCCGCATCACCAGCGCCTCGAGCGCGGGCGGAACGGGCTCACCCCCCGGGGTCGCGGGTTCCAGGGGGGGCGGCGCCTGGGTCATGATCTGCACCACCAGCTTGCCGAACACCTCGCCGGTGAACGGCAGCCGCGCCGACAGGAGCTGGTACAGCACGACTCCCAGCGCGTAGATGTCGACCCGGTGATCGCTGCCCGCCCCCGACGCCTGCTCGGGAGCCATGTACGCCGGCGTGCCGATGATCTGCCCCGCCATCGTGCCGACCTTGGGAGCGTCACCGAGCGGAACCACCAGCTTGGCCACGCCGAAGTCGAGCACCTTGACGTAGTCGGACACCCCCGAGCGCTCGGTGACGAAGATGTTGTCGGGCTTGATGTCGCGGTGAACCACCCCCACCTTGTGCGCCGCCGCGAGGGCGCTGGCGATCTGCCGGCTGATGTTCAGCACCCGCGCCACCGAGAGCGGTTCGCGGCGCATGAGGCCGGACAGCGACGCCCCCGCCAAGAGCTCCATCACGCAGTACACCCGCGGCTCGCCGTTCGGCCCGACGTCCTCGGCGAAGTCGAAGATCTCGACGATGTGCTCGTGGTTGATGGCGTTGACCGAGCGCGCCTCTTGGAGGAAGCGCTGCACCAGGTCGGCGTTGCGCGAGTGCTCGGGGCGCAGCACCTTCAACGCCACCTGCCGGCCCAGCTTGGAGTGCCTCGCGAGGTACACCGTGCCCATCGACCCCTGACCGAGCACGCTCTGCGTCTGGTAGACGCCGAACTCGCCGCCCATCCACTTCGGCTTCTGCGTCTCACCCGATTTTTCCTGGCCGGGGCGGCTGACCAGCGTCCGGCCCGAGATGACTTCGCCGCAGGCCGCGAGCGCGGCGCCCACCTCGGCCACGCTGGCGTAGCGGTCGGCCGGGGCTTTCGCCAGGCAGCGCATGACGATGGGTTCCAATACCTGCGCCGACGCCGGCAGCCGCGGCGGCGCTTCCTTCAGGTGCTTCAAGAGCAGCTCGCCGTAGTTCGCGGCGACGAAGGGCGGCGACCCCGTCAGGCATTCATAGAAGAGGACTCCGAGCGAGTACTGGTCGCTCAGGGCGTCGGCCCGCTGCCCGTCGATGCACTCGGGCGGCGTGTACTCGGGCGAGGCGACGATGGCGCCGGTGGCGGTGCGCACCGACTTCGGGCCCTTGAAATGCGCCAGGCCGAAGTCGAGCAGCTTGGGGCGAAAGGCGGTCAGCCCGCCCTCGAGGAAGACGTTATCCGGCTTCAGGTCCCGGTGGACGACGCCGCGCTGGTGCACGTACTCGAGCGCCGCGCATAGGGGCACGAAGAGCTTCACCGCGTCGACCGGTCCCAGCGGCCCCACCCGGTGCAGGTGCGAGGCCAGGTCGGCGCCGTCGAGCGCTTCGATCACCAGGTACACGCGACCGTCGGGCAGCCGATCGCAGGCCAGGTGCCGGACCACCCCGGGGTGCTCGAGTTTCTGGCAGACCCGCGCCTCGTCGAGGAAGCGCCCCACCACCTCGCGGTCGGTGGTGAGCTCGGACCGGAGGATTTTCAGCACGACGTCGACGCCACGGGCGCGGTCGTGCGCGCGGAACACCTCGGCCACCGCCCCGTCGGCGACCTTGCCGAGAATCTCGTAGCGCTGGCGTGCCTCGGCTTGGGTGCCCACTGGACCGGGCGGGGCGTGCAACCCCGGCTCCAGGCAGGGGCCGTAGCCGTTGCGGGCACTTGGTCCTTCGCCTGCGGCCGAGTCGGGGGAAATTCCCCAGCCGAGCGGGGCGTTGTCCCCCGCTGGCCAAGTGCGGGCCAACGTCAGCGTCGTCGGGCACCGTTTCCCGGGAGGCTGCTGCGACGGCAAGCCTACGGAGCGTGTCCCGTCGTTAGCCCAAGACGCGCTTCAGCTTCGCGAGATGATGGGCTCCCGGCCGCGCTACTTGCACGTAATGGGGACAGCGCGTTTGTTCCGCCTTTGAGCCGGGCACCACGGTGGCGCAGCTGTGCAGATTGCTGCACAAGGAACTGCCGGACCTCTGTTGAGTCGGCCACTTGCACCGGGCACGCAGCTTGCTGGCCGCGGAGGCATGTCCATCAACTTCACCCAGTGCTTGCTGCTCGCGTTGACCGTCGCGCCCCCGAGCGTGCGCGCCGACCCAGCGCAGGAATCGCCCGAGTTGTTGCCGTCCTCGCGGCTTCAGACAAGACTTCTCGATGTCGACAAGCGCATCGGCCACCTCGAGGAACGCTCCAGTTCGGCCCGAGCGCTCAAGGGTGGCGCCGCCGCCAGCCTTGCTGTCGCTGGCGTGAGCCTCGCGGGCAGCTTTCTGGCGATTCTGAGCGCCGAGGCCC
>JAHFDQ010000722.1 GCA_023248915.1 Archangiaceae bacterium
GCGCGTGCTCGTCGAAGGCGCGGCCCCCCTGCGCCGGGCACGGCTGGCCCTCACCGACGCGGTGCGGGTGGCGCTGGCGTCGGGGCTGTCGCTGCTCGGCATCGCAACACCCGAGAACATGTGACGCGCCTCGGGTAGAGTCGGCGCCGTTCGGCGGAGGGGCCGTGACCCAGGAGATCGCGCTCGTCGACAAGCCCGAGCCGGCCGCTCGCGATACCCTGCGCGCTGAGTTCGGGCCCATCTGGCGCTTCCTCGCCGCCCGCTACTTCGAGCTCGTCCGCGTTCCGGCCGAGACCCAAGGCCGCCTCGAACGCCTGCACGAGCAGGGCTTCGTGGTGCACGTGATGCGCACCACGGCGTGGATCAACTACCTGTACCTGGCCTGGGCGATGGTGAAGCGGGGGCTGCCGCCGGTGCGGGCGGTGGTCAACCTGCGGCCCTGGTTCACCCGGCCCTGGCGCAAGACGGCCCAGCGGGGCGACTTCGACGTGCGCTTCACCTACGCCCGCCAGAAGCGGGGCTCGGGGCTGGTATTCCTGAAAAAGTCGGCCATCGGGCTGGCCCGGGGCGTGGACACGAAGGAAGACCCCTTCCCCGCGCTGGTGTCGCTGGCGCGGCGCACCGGCAAGACGGTCTTCCTGGTGCCCGAATTGTTCGTCTGGGAAAAGTGGAACCAGCGGCTGAAGCCGGGAGTCATCGACTTCCTCTTCGGCAGCCCCGAGGCGCCGGGCCTCTTGCACACCTTGCTCGCCTTCTGGCGCAACTACCACCGCGCCCAATTCCGGGTGGGCGAACCCATCGACCTGAAGGCGTTCATCGACGCGAACCCGGGCGACTCGGACGAGGTGATCGCTCGAAAGGTGCGCAGCGCGCTCCACCACCACCTGGCCCGGGAAACGCGCGCGGTGTTCGGCCCTCCGTCGAAGCCCTTCGCGCGCATGCTCGACGAGACGCTGCGCGATCGGGCGCTGAACAAGGCACTCGACGACGTCGCGGCCGAGACCGGCCGCAAGCGCGACTCGGTGCAGCGGCACGCCCGGAGGGACCTGAAGTCGATCGCCGCGCGGTACCACCCGAGCGTGGTGGGCACGGCTGCGCCCCTGCTGACCTGGGTCTTCAACCGCATCTACGACGGCATCGTGGTGGACGAGGCGGGCCTGGACCGGGCGATGCGCGGCGCGGCGCGGTCGGCCCTGGTGCTGGTACCCAGCCACAAGAGCCACGTCGACTACCTGGTGATGTCCTACGTGCTCTTCATGCGCGGCTACACCGTGCCGGTGGTGGCGGCCGGGGCCAACCTCTCGTTCTGGCCGCTCGGCTGGGTGCTGCGCCGGGCGGGGGCCTTCTTCCTCCGCCGGTCCTTCAAGGGCGACAAGGTGTACACCGCCGTCTTCAAGGCCTACGTCCGCAAGCTGGTGCACGACGGGGTGCACCAGGAATTCTTTCCCGAGGGGGGCCGGTCGCGCACCGGCAAGCTGCTGGCGCCGAAGCTGGGAATGCTGACCTGGGAGATCGAGGCCGTGCTCGACGGCGCCCGGGAAGACCTGCTCTTCGTGCCGGTGGCCATCGACTACGAGCGGGTGGTCGAGTCGTCGTCGTACTCGAAGGAATTGGCGGGCGGCGAGAAGAAGCCCGAAGACCTGAAGGCGCTGCTGAAAGCTCCCCAGGTGCTGGCGTCGAACTACGGGCGTATTCATCTCTCGTTCGAGGCTCCCCTGTCCCTGGTCGAGTTCATGAAGGGGCGCGGGCTTGTCCCCGAGCGCGAACCCACCGACGACGAGAAGAAGGGGCTGGTGCGGGCGCTGGGCAACCGCATCATGTGGGGCATCGGCCGCGTGTCCACCGTGACGCCGAACGCGCTGGTGGCGACGGTGCTGCTCGCCCACCGGCGGCGCGGCATCACCGCGCACGAGCTGGCCGACCGGGTGCGGCTATTGCGGGGTATCGCCGACGAAGAGCAGGTGCCGATGGCGGCGGCGCTCACCAACGCCCCGTCCGACCCGACGGCGCTCGGCCCCATTCAGGACGCGACGCGGTCGTTCGTCGCCAACGAGTGGGTGCACACCAGCGAGGCGAAGGGCGAGGTCGTCTATCGCACCGCCGACGAGCACCGCGCCGAGCTGGCCTTCTACAAGAACACCCTGATGAACCTGCTCGCGCCCCGGTCGCTGGTGGCGTCGGCCGTGCTCGCCTCGGCGCAGAAGGGCACGCGCGACGAGGTGAAGAAGCGGGCGCTGTTCCTGTCGCGGTTGTTCAAGCTCGAGTTCGTCTACAAGGTGGGCGAGACGTTCGAGACCATCTTCGCCCGAACCCTGTCGTCGCTGGCAGAACGCGGTCTGGTGCTGCTCGACGGCGAGGCGGTGGGGCCGCCGCCCGACGAGACGACTCGCGCCGGCCTCGAGCTGGTGGCCGACCTGCTCAGGGACTACCTCGAGTCCTACCTCCTGGCGGCCCTCACCCTGCGCGACGTGGCCGAGAGCCGGCTCGACCGAAAGGGCTTCGTCCGAGCCGCGCAGGAGACAGGAAGGGCCGAGTTCCTCGCCG
>JAHFDQ010000033.1 GCA_023248915.1 Archangiaceae bacterium
GGCCTGTGCAACGACATCATCGCCGAGGAAATCGACCGGGAAGAGACGAAGGACACCAAGCTGCGCATTCCCCGGCCGTCGGAAATCAAGGTGGTGCTGGACGAGTACGTCATCGGGCAGGAGCGCGCGAAGAAGATCCTCGCGGTGGCGGTGCACAACCACTACAAGCGCATCGAGTCCAAAGTCGCGATGGACGACGTCGAGCTGCAGAAGTCGAACATCCTCCTGCTCGGGCCGACCGGCTGCGGCAAGACGCTGCTCGCGCAGACCCTGGCGCGCATTCTCAACGTCCCGTTCACCATCGCCGACGCCACCTGCCTGACCGAGGCAGGCTACGTGGGCGAAGACGTCGAGAACATCATCGTCAACCTGTTGCAGGCGGCCGACCACGACATCGAGAGGGCGCAGCGGGGCATCGTCTACATCGACGAGATCGACAAGATCGCCCGTAAGAGCGAGAACCCGTCCATCACCCGCGACGTCTCGGGCGAGGGCGTGCAGCAGGCGCTGTTGAAGATAATCGAGGGGACGATCGCGAACGTGCCGCCGAAGGGCGGCCGCAAGCACCCGCAGCAGGAATTCCTGCAGGTCGACACCACCAACATTCTCTTCATCTGCGGCGGCGCGTTCGACGGGCTCGAGAAGATCATCGAGCGGCGGCTGGGCGGCAAGTCCATCGGCTTCGGCGCCGACGTGCAGGGGAAGAAGCAGCGCACGTTGTCCGAGCTGCTGACGCACGTCGAACCGGAAGACCTGTTGAAGTTCGGGATGATTCCCGAGTTCATCGGGCGCCTGCCCATCGTGACCGCGCTGGAAGAGCTCGACGAGCAGGCGCTGATCGAAATCCTCGCCACGCCGAAGAACGCGCTGGTGAAGCAGTACCGGAAGCTGTTCGACCTGGACGGGGTGTCTTTGAAGTTCACCGACGGGGCGCTCGAGGCGATCGCCTCCGAGGCGGTGCGGCGCAAGGCCGGCGCCCGCGGCTTACGGTCTATCCTCGAGGCGGCGATGCTCGACGTGATGTACGAGATTCCGTCGCGGAAGACGGCGCGCGAGGTGCTCATCTCGGAAGAGGTGATTCTGAAGAAGAGCGAACCGGTCGTCCTGTACGCCAGCGAGAAGGAAGAGCCGAAGAAGGAATCGGCGTAGCCCTCCCGGTCGGCCCGAGTCGACGCCCGTCAGCGCCCGGCGCCGCCGTCGAACAGTCCCAAGAGCCGCACCCGGTGGCCTGACTCGGGAAACGCCGCTTCGAACGAAGCGAAGGCTAGCCGGGCCTCTTCGTCGCGTCCCAGGTGCAGCAGCGCCTCGATGCGAATCACCTCGCGCTCTTGCTGCAAGCTGCCGGTCGCGAAGCGCCGCAGGTGCTCGTCGGTGAGCTCGAGCGCCCGCGCCGCGTCCCCGTGCCGGAGCGCCCCTAGCGCACGCTCGACGAGCTCGAGCTCACTGGGCGCTTCCGTCGCGGCAGGCGCGGAGGGAGAAACCTGCACTCCAGACGGCCGAGGTGGCACGCGGGCCGCCGGAGGCGCCTGAGCTGGAAACGGCGGCGGGACCGGAGCGGCAGGGGGCGGCACCCGCTCTTCGGGCTCGGGTTGAGCGGGCGGTGGCGATAGCGGAGGCGGCGCTACGCCAGCCGTCAGCCTCAACGCGAGCAACGCCGCCACCACCGCCAGAAGCCCAACGCCCGGGACCACCCACCTTCCGGCCCGACGCCAAGGCGGGGCCGATGGGGCGGCAGGGCGAGTCCCCGGCAGTCCGGCGGCGATCGCCTCGAGCTCGCCCGGAGTGGGCTCGTCCTCTCTCGATGAATCGAGCGCTTCCCGAAGCTCGGGCGACGCGTCCTCGCGTAGCCGGCGGATGTCGTCGGTGCTCATGGCGCGTCTCCCGGTCGCAGCTCGGCTTTCGCCGCGGTCTCGAGGTCGCGGCGCGCGGCGTGGTAGCGCGAGTACGCCGTCTGCAGCGGAACTTCGAGGGCGGCGGCGACCTCCGGCATGGTCCACTCCTCGAGCTCGTAGAGAACGAACACCGCGCGCTTGTTCTCGTCGAGCCCGTTCAAGAGGCGCGCGAGCCAGGCTCGGGCCTGCGACTGCTCGACCCGCTCGAGCTGCGACGGAGGGCTCTCGGTCTCGGGCAGCGTGGCGGTCGGCACCTCGCGACGCACGTGCGCCCGGGAACGATGGTCTGACGCCACCCGCATGCAGATTCCGAACAGCCAGGTCTTCACCGCCGACGAGCCGTCGAAGCTGTCGAGTCGCCGGTGCACGACGAGGAAGACCTGCTGCGCCGCGTCGGGCGCGTCTGCCCGGGCCACGCCCAGCCGGACGAGAGCTCGAAACACGAACGCCACGTGTTCCGAATAGACGCCCGCGAAGTCGAGCGGAGCCCGAACGCTGCCCGCCAGTTGCCGTGCCGCGGTCACGCCGGGTAGATGGGGAGAGGCCGCCAAAGTTATTACCGGAGGCGCACCGTTACGCCCGCGGCGACGTCGACCGCCAGCGGCAAGCCCCTGGCGATACTCACGAATTCGCCGGCTTCGTCGACGAACCCGACGCGGGTGCGCAAGAGGTGAGCGCGAGCGCCGAGGCCGAGGGTGAGCGCGACGTCTGCGCCGACCGCGCGGGAAACCGTCGCACGCGCGCCGAGGTCCACGACCGGGCTCGAGCTCGAATGGTTCACCGCGAACCCCTGCCCCTGCACCCACAGCACGCCGGCGAGGGCGTTGGCGCACGCGCGCAGCTCGAAGGACTTCGCCGACCCGTGCAGGGGGCACCCGCCGACCTCCAACGCTACCTGGCTCAGCCGTGCGGTGCCGCTGCCCAGGCTCTGTCGCGTCGGCCACCAGCCTTCCAGCGCCAGCGTGGCTCCGACGTGGGCGAGGCGGGTGCTCGCTTCGACGCGAAGACCGGGAGTCGCGTCCGAGAGCTGACCTACCCCGAGGGTCGGCAGCACGCCCAGCTCGACCGGCAGTGGCTCGACGGGCGCGGCGGCAGGGGCGGGCGCTGGCACCGGGACGACCGGCGCCGGCGGCGGAGCGGCCGGTCGAAGCTCGGCCGTAACGGGAGAGCCGCCCGACAGGTCGATGAGCAGGGTGACGATCAACGCGAGCGGTTCGTCGAGCGCGGCGCACTTCGCGGCGTCGCTTTGGTGTTCTCTCACCCCGAGCGTGGCGCCATTTCGATCTCGAATGGCGACGAACGCGCTCCAGCCGGTCGGCGTCTTCTGAACCAATCCCTCGAGAAGGAAAGTCCAGTCATTCCCGCCCCCGAACGGGGCTCGACCCAACCGCTGTTCCACCGCCCGGGCCAGCGCAGGGCCGTCGATGCACGATTCGGCGCCTGCTCCGCGCGCCCAGGCGAGCGTCCACGTTTGTGCCCCGGCGCCAGACGCCGACAGCACCGCCAGCAGTTGCGCCCATCGGCCCAGAGTCCGGTACAAGGGCCCGAAACCATAGCGGCTCGGCGGCGATTCATAAACCGCGGTGGCTGCCGCCCATTCAGCAAGGCATATGAACGACAAGACCCGAATGATGCGCTGGTCGTGGTTGGCGCTGCTGCTGGCGTCGTGCACGTGTGAGCGAACCGTCGTCGCGGGCGAGGAGTCGGGCGTCCCGTTCGCGTGTCAGCCGGCCACGTGCGAGGCGACGGCCGCGACCTGCGGACCCGTGTCCGACGGGTGCGGCGGAACCTTGCGGTGCGGCGTCTGCGCCGATGGCCTGGTGTGCGGCGGGAGCGGCAAGGCGAACGCCTGCGCCCCCTACTGCAACGGGAAGTGGTGCTGGCAGAACCCGCTGCCGCAGGGAAATACCTTGTACGACGTGTGGCGAAGCCCGAGCGGGGCACTGTGGGTGGTGGGGCTGGAAGGCACGGTGCTTCGGCACGACGGCGAGCAGTGGCACCGCGTGCCCAGCCCGACCCCGTCGGCCTACCTCAAGAGCATTTGGGGAACCGCCGAGGACGACCTATGGGCCGGCGGCCTCGACGGAGCGTGGCACTGGGACGGAAGCACCTGGACCGCCGTCTCGACTCCGCACTCAGCGCTCTACTCGATTCGGGGACTCTCGCCGGACGATCTCTGGGGGCTCGATGGTCAGGAGATCGTCCATTGGGACGGGCGCGCCTGGACCGCGGTGAAGCAAACCGGGACCACCCTGTGGGCGCTTTGGGTGAATGCGCCGAACGACGTCTGGGCGGTCGGCTCATTTGGGGTGGTGCTTCGGTGGGACGGGGCGCTGTGGGCGCAAGTGCCGGGCTTGCCGCTGACCCACCACCTCAGCGCGATCAGCGGCACGGGTGCGAACGATGTGTGGGTCGTTGGGTTCCAGTCAGACACCACCGGTTCTGCGTCGAGCCTGGTCGAGCACTGGGATGGCCTGCAATGGGAGGTGGTCTCCACGCCCGGTTGGCCGGCCACGAACGACGCGCCCGGGTTCAGCGCAGTGCTGGCGCTCGCGTCGGACGACGTCTGGGTGGCCGGCCCGAACGGCACGGTGCTTCAGTGGGACGGGCTGGGATGGCAGGTGGTTCCCACCGGCACCGGCGCCAACCTCATGCAGATCATCGGAACCGACCGAGATCACGTCTGGGTCGCGGGCGGGGGCGGAACGTTGGCCGAGTGGTCCGCGGGCGCCTGGCGCTTTCTCGGAGGCAAAGGGGCGTACATGCTCAACTCGATCTGGGGTTCCTCGCCCGCCAACATCTGGGTATCGGGGTGGTACGGAGCGGCCTTGCATTGGGACGGCAAAGGCTGGACGGACGCAGTAGGGCTCAATCGGCCGCGGCCGGACCGGGGCACCCCTGGAACGCTGCCGAGCCTGGCACACTATGCGCTTTGGGGCTCGGGCCGAGACGACGTCTGGAGCGCGGACCGGGTCGCGTTCGGTCCCGCCGAGCTTCAACACTTCGACGGCGTCTCCTGGTCGCCGGGCAAGGTCGGCCCCGCGTTGAATCAGCCGTTCGCCATCCGGGCCGGCTGCAGCATCTCGCCGACCGACGGTTGGATGGTGGGAACGACGGTGATGCAGCTCAACGGAGGGAGCTGGGCCGAACGGGCCGGTCCCTGGCCGGACCTCAGCGATGTGTCCTGCCGGAGCTCGACCGACGTGTGGGCCGTCGGATCGACGGCGGGTCCGCCACAGCAAGGGCAGGTGCTGCACTGGGACGGCGCGGGCTGGGTCGTCGTGCACACCTCATCGAGCGCGACCTTCGAGCACGTGTGGGCCGCTGCCCAGAATGACGTGTGGGTGACCGGGACTTCCAGCGGCCGCGGCATCATTCTTCACTGGGACGGTATGACCTGGTCGACCCTCGACTGGACGATCGCTGTCGCTTCCAGCGACATCAACGACGCCAACGCACAGTTCACCTCCGTGACCGGTGGCCCCGGCGAAGTGTTGTTCACGTCGAACCTCGGGTTCCTGGTGCGGTGGGACGGTCTCGTCTGGGCTCGCGAGAGGACGGGGAAGAACGGGTTCCTGTCCAGGCTGTGGAGGACTTCGAACGGCGAGCTGTGGGCCAGCGGATTCGACGGCGCCATCCTGCACCGCGAGGCGCAGTGACCGCTGCCCCCTGCGCCGGGCCATGGCGAGCGTCTTTCGGGCGACGCCCTCGAGAATTCGCTCGAGGTCGGGCGCTCTAGGCGCGCAAGGTTCTCGAAATGGACCTCTCCCTCGACTTCCACGAACGACGAGCCGAAGAAGGAATCGGTGTAGCCTTCCCGGTCAACCCGACGTTGAAGCGCTTGAAGCGGGCCGGCAGCTCCGCGACGCGACGCGGCCGGGCGTCCTTCCGCGGCCGGTTCAGGAGGCGCAGGGCGCCTGCGCCGACGCCGGCTGCCCCCCCTCAAAGGATGTGCAATCACCGACGTGCTGAAGCTCCTCACCGAGGTCCTGGGCTTTGGGCACCGCCCAAGCCCCAGTGCCTCGGGCAGCTTCGGTTGCAGCTCTTCGAGCAGCGCTTTCCAAGCCACCGCGGTGGAGCCGGCGTCCGCGCGGCAGTTCCGGGCGAGGGGCTCGAACGAGGGGAGCGCCCCGAAGAGCGCTTCCCGTCTTGGTCTCAGTCCAACAGGAACGTGTACGTGTACTTCATCTCGGTCGACACGGCCTCGCCGGCCTTGACCGCCGGCTTGAAGTGAAAGTGCGGAAGGGCGTCCCGCGCTGCTTCGTTGAGCCCGTAACCGGGGCCGCTGATGACCTTCACCCTCACCACCTTGCCGGAGGTATCGATGACGACGGAGAGAATGACCGAGCCCTCGATGCCGGCGCGGCGGGCCTCTTCGGGGTAGGGAATCTTCACCTCCGAGTCGACCTGTGGCTCGGAGTCGACCTGGTAAATGGGCGTGTACTTGGGAGCGACGTAGGCGTGCACGTCTTCCGGAGCCGTCGCCTTGTCCGCTGCTTTGCCATAGACCGTGTTGCCCACCGGCGCGGCGAACCCTCCGGCGGCGGTGGTCGAGGACATCGAGATTCCGACCACCAGCGCCACCGGCTTGGGCGGGGTCTCTGAAGTAGGGGTGTCGTTCGGGCGTGGCGGGGCCTGCTCGTTCGGCGGCGGAGGAGGCTTGACCACCGCCACCTTCACCGGTGGCGGCTTCACCGTCTCTTTCTTCTCTTCCTTGGGCTCTTCTTTCGGAGGCGGCAGCTTCGGCGGCTCGACCTGCACCAGCTCGAGCTCGATGACCTTGTTGAATTCGGCGACCCGGGCCGGCCTTCCGTCGAGGTAAAGCAAGAGGGCGACGTGGGCGCAGACGGAAACCGCGAAGCCCCCTAATAGCCAGGGGATTCCGCGGGTGCACCTGAAAGTGGGGAGCGTCGCCTCGTTCATCGCTGGTCGGACGCCCGAGAGGCGCCCCCACGTTCCCCTACGGTGCGGCCGGCCCTGGCGGCGGTTGGGGCGCCACGTCCTTCTGGACGTTGAGCGCGAACTTGGCGATGCCCATTCCCTTCACCACGTCGATGAGGTGCATCACCTTGCCGTAGTTGAGCGACTGGTCGGCGCTGACGATGGCGCGGGTGTCCTTGTCCTTGGCCAGTGCCTCCGACACCAGGGTCTTCATGGCGTCCTCGGTCACCGGCGAGCCGTCGAGGAAGAGCTTGGCGTCCTTGTCCATCACCACGTTGAGCAGCCCCTGCACGGTCTCGCCCCCGTTGGCAGCCCTAGGAGCGTCGATTTCGATGGTGTCGCGGACGATGAAGTTCGCCGTCACCATGAAGATGATGAGTAACACCAACACGATGTCCACCAGCGGCGTGACGTTGATGCCGGTAATCTCGTCGTCGCTGTCGCTCTGCGCGCTGGCGGCCACGGCTAGCGCACCTCGCGCACGGGTTCGACGACGTGCGGAGCGGCCGCTGCCGGCTTGTCGTCTTCGGCCTTCAGGTGCGCCACCAGCGAGTGACCGAGCGAAGTCGTCTGCGCGGTTATGGTTTTCAGCGCTCGGGTGAAGAGGTTGAAGGCCACCACCGCGGGAATGGCCACGGCCAGCCCCACCGCGGTGGCCACCAGCGCTTCCGAGATGCCTGACATTACCGTCTGCTGCACGGCGGCGCCCTTGACGTTCACCTCGCCCAGGTCATGGAAGGCCTTGATGATGCCCAGCACCGTCCCGAACAGACCCACGAAGGGGGCGTTGCTGCCAAGGGTGCCGACGAAGGACAGGAACCTCTCGTACTGCGGCCGCTCGCGGGCCACCGTCGAGGCGATGACCTCTTCGACCGTGGCGGCTCCCTGCGGCGCGGCGGCCAGGGCCTCGCGGATGACGGCCGCTTCCATGCCCTTCTTGTCCGCCACCGCCTGCTTCACCCACTCGAAGTCGCCGCGGGAAAGGCGCAGGGCCAATTCCTCGGAGTTCGCCAGGCGGTGGGTGGAGAAGTAGATGGCCCGCTCAATCATCACGGCGATGGAACCGACCGAGAGAATCGCGAGCAGCCACAGCACCCACTCGGCGCTGGACAGCGTCACTGACAGAATCCGGGTGGTGAGCCAGCCCTGATGCTGGTTCGTCATCTGCGCCAGTAGGAGCATCGTCATGAAGAGGGTCTTCGCTTCCCGAAAGGAGAGGGTAACCGGCGGGGCGATCAATTCGTTCCCGTCGCCCGAATGTCAAATCCTAAGCCGCAGCTTGGCGTGGCTTGTGAAACCGGGGCCGCTGCCGGACACTCGGAGGGCTCATGGCCGCCGGAGAGGAACGCCGCAAGGACGCCCTGGTGCGGTCGCGGGTGCGTAGGGTTCGACGCGCCCTGAACGGCGAAGTCTGGCTTCGGGCAGCGGTAGCGCCGGCTTGGGCGCTGGCGACGGCGCTGGCGCTGGTGCGCATCTTCCTTCGCGGTCACGCCTGGCTGGCCGTCCCGGCGGTGGCCGCGGCGGTCGCCGTGTGGTGGGCAGAGGCCCGGAAGAAGCGGGTGACGTTTTCCCAGGCGTCCGTCGTCGCCGACCGGTCTACCGGCCTGGGAGGCCTCTTGCTGACCCGGCTCGAGGTGCCGGTGGGCGGGTGGGAATTCGACGTCAACGAGGCGTTGCGCGCCCTGAAGCCGCCCGAAGTCCGGCGCGCGCGAAGCGCCGCGGCGGTGTCGATGGCCGCTCTCTTCGCCGCGGTGGCGTGGCTGATACCCGTGCCGCCCGAACCGGTGCGCCGGGTGAACGCCGCGGCGGCGAGCAAGCTGGCCGACCTCGAGGCGAAGGCCGAAGCCCTAGACAAGGAGAGCCGGCTCGAGGCAGAGGCAGAGGCCGAGCTCGAACGGCTGCGGGAAGAGCTCGCCGACGACCGCTTCGGCGCCGCGGACTGGGAAGCGGCCGACACCCTCGGAACCCGGCTCGAGCGGCAGGCGGCCGGCGCTGCGGCCGACCTGTCGCGGGCGGAGGAAGCGGCGAAGGCGCTCGAGGGGGCGCTCGCTTCGTCGCAGGCGGCCGACGGCGCGGCGCGCGAGAAGGAACAACTCGAGCGGGCGCTCCAGGCGCTGGCCGGCACCGAGGCCGACAACTCTGGGCAGGCGGAAGCCGGCAGGCGCGGCTCGACGTCGGGAGCGTCGCAGGACGGCGGCGGCCAGACCGCGGCCCAGGCGAGGGGCTCGGGCGCCTCGAAGTCCGGGGGTGGCGAGGCCGAGGCTGGACAGGTGTCGGACCTTCGGCGCGCTCTCGAAGAGCGGCAAGAGAGGCTCGCCAACGCGTTCGGCCAGCAGCAGGGCCAGTCGGGAGCGCGGGCGGACGGCCGCGGTGGCTCGGGGAAGCAATCGCCGGGGCGGGCGGGCGAGGGAACCGGGGGACAGGCTTTTGGCGGCGCCCAGGCCGGCGCGTCGGGCGAGGGGCACGCCAGCCGGGGAATGGCGGGCGCGCCGGTGCACGGAGGTGGGGAGGGCGAGCTCGCCTTCGGCGCCGAAGCCCAGATGAACCCCGACCGGTTGAAGGTCGAACCGCTGCCGCCGGGCCAGGGCGGCGAGCCCGGCGAGCTCTGGGGCCTGCGCGCCGCTGACCCCAAGCTTCAGTCCGCGCCCGCGGCGGCCGCCCCGAGCGGCGCGGAGGCCGCGGGGGGGCCCACGGCGGGCTGGAAGGACGGGCCGCTATTGCCGCGCAATCGCCAACTGCTCAAGCGCTACTTCGAAACGAGGTGAAGGAAATGTCCGAGCTCCTCCAACCCGCGGAGGTCCAGGCGGCCGGCGAGTCCATCGCGATGCTGAAGGCGGGCCTGAATCAGGTGCTGCTGGACCAGGGCCGGGTAGTCGACCAGGTGGCGAACGCGGTGCTCGCGCGCGGCCACGTGCTGCTCGAGGGGCTGCCCGGGCTGGGAAAAACAGAGCTGTGCAAGGGGCTGGCGCGGCTGCTCGACCTGCCCTTCAAGCGCGTGCAATTCACCCCCGACCTCTTGCCCGGCGACGTCACCGGCACCTACGTCCTGGAGGGCGGCGAGCGGCGCGAGCTCGTCTTTCGCCCAGGGCCGTTGTTCGCGTCGCTGGTCTTGGCCGACGAAATCAACCGGGCCTCGCCCAAGACGCAGTCGGCGCTGCTCGAGGCGATGCAGGAACGCTGCGTCACCGTCCTCGGAGACACCCGGCCCCTGCCCGACCCGTTCTTCGTGCTGGCCACCCAGAACCCCATCGAGCTCGAGGGCACCTATCCCTTGCCCGAGGCCCAGCTCGACCGCTTCCTCTTCCGGGTGCAGGTGCCGCCGGTGGGCGCGCGCACGCTGACGGCGCTGCTCACCCAGCGGGTGCGCGGCGCGGCCCCCGACCTGAAGCCGGTGCTCGACCGCGAGGGGCTGAAGCGGCTGTTCACCGCGGTTGACCGGGTGCACCTGCCGCAGCCGGTGGCCGAGTTCATCGGCAGGTTGGTCGAGGCGTCCGACCCGCGGAGCCCCGCGGCCCCCGAGGCGGTGCGCCGCTTCGTGCGCTTCGGCGCTTCGCCTCGCGCCGCCCTCGGGCTGGCCGCGTCGTCGCGGGCGGCGGCGCTGTGCAAGGGCAAGCCCAACGTCGGCTTCGACGAGGTGCTCGAAATGGCGGCGGCGGTGCTGAACCACCGGCTGGTGCTGACCTATGAGGCGGCGCTCGAGAAAGTCGGACCGGCCGAAGTCATCCGGGCGCTGGTCGAGGCGGTGCCCGAGGTCGCGCGTGCCTGAGGCGCCCTTCGCCGGGTGGCGGCTGGCTTTCGCGGTCGTCGCGGCGGCGCTGGTGTGCGCAACCGTCGCCCGGGCTGCCGAGGGCGATGAACCCGAGGCGCCGATTCCCTTCAGCTACGGCTTCGAGATCGTCGAGCGTCAGGTGGTGGGCTCGGGCCAGGTGACGGTGGCGATCGCGGCCCGCGGCACCGGCCCTTCGAGCGGCTATTACCCGCTGTCCATCTACCTGACCAGCACCGCCCCGACTGTCCAAGACGTGCGCCTGTCGGTGACGGGGCTTGCCGGCGGCACCGGCCACCCGATGTCGCGCACGGTGAAGCTCGAGCCCGGCGAGCGAAAAACAGTCTTCCTGCCGGTGCCGGTGTCCGCGGGCTACAGCGAGCTGCGGGCACAGGCCCCCGGCCTCACCGAGGGGGGAAAGAAGCCCTTCTTCTTCAACCGAGTCATGCGTCCGAACCGGGCGGTGCTGGCGCTCGGGACGCCGGACGAATTCCAGGCCCTGGTGGCCCAGGCGCCCACTCCCACCGACCCGAGCGTGACGGTGATGACGGTGAGCGCGAACGAGGCCCCCGACGAATTCGCGGCCTACGTGGGCTTCGACGAGGTGGTGCTGACGCGCGTGCCGCCCGACGAATTGACCGAGGCGCGCCGCCGGGCGCTCGACGCTTACGCGGCGACGGGCGGCTCACTGGTCATCGGCCGGCCGACTCGCGGCGCCGCGACCTATTTTCCGGGGTTGAAGGACTCGGGCCCCGGCCGCCACCCCTACGGCTTCGGCACGCTCACCCTCTGCGCCGAGAAGTGCACCGGGGCGGTGGAAGCGGGGCTCGAAGGGGTCGAGCCGCGGGTCAACCCGCGCGGGCCGCAGCCGGCGTGGATGCGCCGGTCGATGGCCTACGCCTACCCGTCGCCGGGTAGCGCCGCCGAGGGCGCGCTCTTGCCCCAGGCCGTGGCACCGGTCGGCCGCTTCCTCCTCATCATCGTCGCCTTCACCCTCGCCCTCGGGCCGGGGAGCGTCTGGGTGGCGCGGCGCCTCGGCCAGGCCATGCTGCTCGTCACCATTCCCGCCACCGCGGCCCTCGCCAGCGGCGCGCTGGTCGGCTACTCGGCGGTCGCCGAGGGCTTCAGCGTGCACGCGGCCACCCGCGGCTTCACCCTGCTCGACCGCGCCCACCAGCGGGCCGTCACCGTCGGGCTGGCCGCCTACTACGCGAACCTGGCGCCTGCGGGCGCCCAGTTCGGCGCCACCACCGCGCTCGTCGGGCCTGACGCGTCGAACGCGGACGTGCAGTCGGCGACGGTGGATTGGACCTCGGGCCAGCGCTACGGCTCGGACTTCCTGCCCTCGCGCACCTACCGCGAGTGGGGGGTGCTGTCGGCCGACCCGACGCGAGCCCGGCTCGCGGTCCGGCAGACACCCGAGGGCTGGACGGTGCAGAACGCGCTCGGCAGCCCCCTGCGCGCGGCGCACCTGCGCCTCGACGGCAAGGACTGGCGGGTGACGGACGTGCCCGACGGAGGCTCGGCCAAGGCGGTCTTGCGCACGACGGCGGTGCCGCTGCCGGGCGTGGACGTGCGCGAGTACTCGAGCCGCTTCGGCGCCCGCGTCCTCGAGGTGGCGAAGGCCGAATTGGCCGAGGGTGAGTTCCTCGCCCAGGTGGAAGGGCCTTCGCTGATGCCGGTGGGAGGGCTGCGCCTCGAACTGCACGACGCCGAGCACCTGGTGCGGGGCGAGGTGGACCGGTGAGCCTGCTCGAGGTGAGAGGGCTGACGCGTGACTTTGGCGCCCTGCGCGCGGTCGACGGCGTCAGCTTCACGCTCGAGGCCGGCGCCATCTTGGGCTTCATCGGCCCGAACGGCGCGGGCAAGAGCACCACCTTGCGCATCTTGGCGACGCTCGACGTGCCCACGGCCGGCGAGGTGCTGCTCGACGGCCGCAGCCTGGTGGACGAACCCGACCGGGCGCGGCCGCTGCTTGGCTACATGCCCGACCGCTACGGCACCTACGACGACATGACGGTGCTCGAGTTCCTCGACTTCTTCGCGAGGGCCTACCGGCTGCGCGGGGCCGACCGGCGTTCGCGGGTCGAGTCGGTGCTTGAGTTCACCGGGCTGGTCCCCTTGCGAGACAAGCTCACCAGCGCCCTGTCGAAGGGCATGAAGCAGCGCGTGGCGCTGGGCCGGACCCGCGCGCCCGCATCGAACTGCGCGAGTTGCTGCGCGCGCTCGCCGCCCAGGGCAAGGCGGTGCTCATCTCGAGCCACATCCTCACCGAGCTGGCCGAAATCTGCGACTCGTGCGCGATTCTCGAGCAGGGCAAGCTGCTCGCCGTCGGGCCGGTGGCAGACCTGGTGGCGCGGTCCACCGGGAAGGGGGCCTTCGTCGAGCTGACGCTGCGGCTGGCCGGCGAAGGCGGCGCCCACGCCGACGCCTCGGCCCGGGCCGAGCGGCTGATTCTCGAGCAGCCGGGAGTCGCGAAGGTTGGCGTGGAGGGGGCCGTGCTTCGGGTGCGGCTGGCGGCTCCCGAGGGCGTGCCGCCCGCGCCGGGCTGGGCCGACGAGGCGGCGGCGAGACTGCTTGTTGCGTTGGTGGGGGCGTCGGTGCCGGTGTGCTCGTTCCAGCAGCGCGAGCTGGACTTGGAAGACGCCTTCATGAGCGTCACCCAGGGGAGGATTGCATGAGCCGGCCCTGGCTCGAGCGCCTGACCGAACGCGCCAACCCCATCGTGGTGAAGGAGGTCCGCCAGGGGCTGCGCACCCGCGCCTTCTGGATTTTCTTCGGGCTGATGCTGCTGTCCTGCCTCGTCATCTCGCTGGTCGCCTTCGCCGTGCAGGCGCAGAGCGATTCCGAGCCCTCAGGTCCGGCCACCTTCGCCGCCTACTTCGTCTGCCTAGGGCTGGTGCAGTTTCTCGTCATTCCCTACACCGCCTACCGGTCGCTGGCGCGGGAACGCGAGGACGAGACCTGGGCGCTGTTGACGCTCACCGGCCTCGGCCCCCGGAGGATACTCTTCGGCAAGCTCGGTTCGTTCGTCGCGCAGGCGGCGCTCTACGGGTCGGCCGCCGGGCCGTTCCTGGTGTTCAGCTACTACCTGAACGGCATCGACCTGCCCACCATCGGAGTGGTGCTGGTGCTGGGGGCCGCCTTCCAGGTCTTCCTCTCGTCGGTGGCGGTGTGCGCCGCCACCCTGGCCGAGCAGCGGGTGACGCGGGGCCTGGTGCACTTCGGGCTGCTGGGGCTGCTCCTGTTGGCCACCCTCTATGGGCTGGTCGCCGCGGTGGCGGTGGTGTCGGAAGGCCGGAGCGTCCTCAACGAGCGAGAGTTTCCGGTGGTTGCGGCCTTCGGGCTCTGGGCGATGCTCTCGTATGGCGTGCTGTTGTTCGAGGCCGCTGCCTCGCGCTTGGCGCTGCCGACCGAGAACCGCGCGTGGGGGGTTCGGCTGGCCTTTTTGGCCCAGTGTGTCGTTACCGCCGGCGCCGTCGCGGTCTTCTGGGTGCTGGACGGGAAGGACCCAAGGGTGGCCGTGGTGGCCCAAGCCGTCTTCTGCGTGCACCTGGCGGTGGCCGGAGTTTTCCTCGCGACCGACGCGGATGGCATGCCGAACCGCCTCCGCAAGGGGGCGCGCTTCTACTCGCTGTTCAGGCCGGGGGCGTCGAGGGCGTTCCGTCTGGTGATGGCGACACTCGTCGCCTCGACCGCGCTCTGGGGAGCGCTCTATCTGAGCGCCGACCGGAGCGTCGATGACCACCGATTCCTGACTATGGTGGCCGCCGGAGCCTACCTGGCGTTGTACCTGTCGGCTGCGCTCCTGATTTCCCGCCTCGCGCCCGGGACGGCGCTGCGCACGCCGGCGGGCGCCCGGCTCACCTTCATCGCCTTGGTCGCGGTTGGAGCCGGGCTGCCGCCGCTGGTCGGGGCATTGGCCCTCAAGGACGCGAGCGCGAACGGGCTTAACCTGTTCAACCCCGTCGTCGGAATCGACAACTTCAACGACCGCCACGTGAGTTCCGACGCCCTGCTGGTGTTGGCCAGCGCGGCCGTCGTCGCCACGCTCGTCGCCGACCGCGTGCTCGCCTGGCGCGACGGGCTCGCCCTGGCCGGGGCGCGGAAGTGACGGCCGGCACCTCGGCGGTCGGGAGTCAGGAATCGGCCCGAGCTTCGCTGGACGAGGCGGCCGTCGAGCGGGCCGCGGCCGGAGTGGCGCTTCGCCTGCCGCGGTCGCCGCACCGGGGCCGGTTGGGCGACGTGCGCGCCGCCTCGACCGGCAGCTCGATGGAACTCAGCGACTTCCGGGCCTACGCGCCCGGAGACGACGTCCGCCAGCTCGACTGGAACGCCGTGGCGCGCACCGGCGAGCTGGTGCTGCGGGTGCGCCACGACGAGGTGGCGCCCCGAGTGGAGGTGGTGCTCGACGGCTCGAAGTCGATGGCGGTGTCGCGGGTCAAGGCCTCGCGCGCGGCCGAAGTGGCGATGCTGGTGTGCAGAGTCGCGGCGCGGCAGGGGTTAGAACCCAGCCTGGTGGTGACGTCTCGAACGCCGCGGCGGGCCACCGGCGCGGCCTGCCTGACCGCCGCGCGCGCGGCGGAAGCGGACGCGGCCGACGACTTGGGCGCGGCGCTGCGGCGCTCGCCGCCCTTGCGCCCCTCTGGCCTCCGGGTGGTGGTGAGCGACTTCCTCTTCGAGGCTCCGCTCGATTCGTTCGCCGCGCTGCTCTCGCGCGGCACCTCGGCCCTGGTATTCGTCCAACTCCTCGACGGTGAAGACGCCGACCCGGGCGGCGGGTCAGGCGCCAGGCTCGTCGACGCCGAGACCGGCGAGGTGCTCGAGCGGATGTTGGCGGCGCCGGTGCTCGAGGCCTACCGGCGGCGGCTGGCCGAACACCAGGCCCTGTTGCGAAGGGCGGTGGCCCGCGCGCGCGGGACGCTCCTGACCGCGGTCGCCGACGACGGGCTCGAGGCGCTCTGGCGCGGCGCCCTGTCGCCGCTCTGGGAACCCGGGTGAGCTTCGGCTTTCCAGTCGGCCTGTTGGCCCTGTCGGCGCTCCTCCCGCTCGCCGCGGCCTACTTTCTACGCCGGCGCCAGCGGCCTCGGGTGGTGAGCGCGCTGTTCCTCTGGCGCAGCCCGAGCCAGCGGGCGCAAGCCGGGCCGCGCTTCGAGCGCTTCTCCCGCGAGGCGTCGCTGCTCTTCGAGGCGCTGGCCGTGCTCGCCGCGGCGCTCTACCTGGCGGACCTCCGGCTGGGGGCCCAGGCCGACCGGCCGCAGCTGGTGGTGGTGGTGGACGGCTCGCTCTCGATGTCGGCGCGGCCGGCCCGGGGCAAGGCCACCGCCGACCGGGCGCGCGAGGCGGTGGCGCGAGCGGTGTCCGGCGAGGGGGCGGCGCTGCTCACCGTCGTGGAGAGCGGGGTGCACCCGCGAGTGCTGACGGGGCCCCGGGCGCCGGTGGTCGAGGCGCTGGCCGCGCTCGAGAAGTGGAAGCCGCTGGGCGCCGCGCATGACTTCTCGCCGGCGCTGCTCTTCGCGCTCGACCTGGCGGGCCCGGGCCGGCGCTTCTGGTTCGTCACCGACGGGCCGTTGCCTTCCGGCACCGCGGTGCCTCCGGAGGCCGGGGTGGTCGAGGTGGGTGAACCGGCCGACAACCTGGCGCTGGTTTCAGCCCAGCGCCGCGACGAGGCGGACCTGGCCCAGGTGACGGTGCGGGTGGCGAGCTTCGCCGCCGACGCGCGCTCGGTCGAGGTGTCCTTCCATGGTCCGGCAGCGGACGGCGCCCGGCCCGGAGGCGCCGACCGGAGCGAGTCGCTGCGGCTGCCCCCGGGCGAAACCGCGGTGCTGCGGGTTTCCTTCGCCAACGCGGGGCCCATCGAGGTGCGCCTGCCCCTGTCCGATGATGCGCTGGTCGAGGACGGGAAGGCGACGCTGCTGCCGGCGCCGGTGCCCGAGCTTCGGGTGGGCGTGCTCGAGGGGCTGGGCCCGGCCGAGAAGGCCGCGCTCGAGCGGGTGCTGGACGCCACGCCCGGCGTGCGGCGCGCGGCGGCTGGGGGCGAGCCGGCCGAGCTGACCTTCGGGCCCCGGGGCTCGAAGGCCCAGGTCCAGATTGGGGCGCCCGGACCGCAGCGGAGCTTCGTCGGGCCCTTCGTGGCCGAGAAGGCCCACCCGCTGCTCGAAGACGTCGGCTTCGGCGGAGTGCTGTGGACGGCGGGCGACAACCCGCCGGGCCGGCCGCTGGTCACCGCGGGAAGCTCGGTGCTGCTGTCCGAAGAGGAAGCGGGCACGGTGCAGATGAACATCGAATTGGCGCGGTCGAACGTGCAGCGCACTTCGGCCTGGCCGGTGCTAGTGGGCAACGCGCTGCGCTGCGGGCGGCGGGCGAAAGCGGGCCTGCCTCGGCATCAACTGATGCTCGGCGAGCCGGTGCCGGTGGTGACCGAGGCCAGCGCCCGCTTCACCCTGGTCGGCCCCGAGGGCGAGCGGCCGGTGCTGGGCGCCGGCGCCGTGCAGTTGCCCGCCCCGGCGGTGCCGGGCAGCTACGCGCTCCTGCGCGACGGCCGCGAAATCGACCGCCTCGAGGTGCTAACGCTCGACCCGCGCGAGTCGGACCTGCGCGGCCGGGCCGCTGGGTTGATCGACCCGAAGCGAGAGGCAGGCCTCGAAGGCGGCGCGCCCGAGCGGCGGCGGGCGGCGTGGCCTCTGGTGCTGCTGCTCTGCCTGCTCTTGGCCGACTTCTGGGTGACGGCGAGGGCGCCGGCATGAAGCGCGTGCGGCTCAGAGGCCCGACGCCGGGCCCCTGCAGGGTGCTGGCGGGAGCGCCGGCGTGAAGCTGGTGCTGCCCCAGGCGCTCTTGCTGCTCCTGCCGCTGGCGCTGCTGGTGTGGAAGACGGGGCGCGTGCCCGGGCCGCCGATGTGGCTGCGGTTCGCGCTGGTGGGCCTCGGAGTCTTCGCCCTAGCGCAGCCCGAGCTCGTCTGGAAGAGCGCCGGCTCGGACCTGGTGGTGGTGGTCGACCGCTCGCGCTCGATGCCCCCGGGCTCGGAGGCGGCGGCCGACGAGTTGCTGCGCCTGGTCGAGGCCCAGCGCGGGCCCGGCGACCGGCTGGGCGTCGTCGGCTTCGGCCGCGAGGCCCGGCTCGAGCTGCCGCTGTCCGCCACCTTCGCCTTCGGTGGCTTCACCCACGACGTCGACCCGGAAGCGTCCAATCTCGCCGCCGCGCTCGACGCCGCGGCCGAGGTGGTCCCGCCCGAGCGGGCGGCTCGAGTGCTGGTGCTCTCCGACGGGCGCGCGACCGGGGCCGACGCCCGCGCCGCCGCGCGCCGATTGGCCGCCCGGGGGTTGCCCGTCGACTACCGGTGGCTGGGTCGCGAAGACTCCGGGCTCGACGTGGCCGTGGTGGGGTTCGACGCGCCAGCCGCCGTCGCGACGAAGGAACCGTTCCAGCTCTCGGCGACGGTGCACGCCACGGCCCCAGCGAAGGCCACCGTCACCCTCTGGCGCAACGGCCACCCGCTGGCGAAGGGCGCGGCCCTGCTCCACCCGGGCGACCAGCGGCTCTCGTTCCAAGACCTGGTGGACTCGCCGGGCCTGGCTTCCTACGAGCTGTCGGTCGACGCGGCCGGCGACGGTGTCGTCGAGAACGACGTGGGCCGGACGGTGCTGCGCGTCGTGGGGCCGCCGCGGGTGTTGCTGGTGACCGAGAGCGCCGGTGGCACGCTGGCGCGCACGCTGGCGGAAGCCGGGCTCGCGCTCGACGTCCGCTCGCCGTTCGCGCTCACACTCGACGCGCTCGACGGAGTGGGCGCCGTGGTGTTGGAGAACGTCGAGGCCAGCAGCCTGTCCGAGCGCGGCCTTTCGTCGCTGGCGGCCTTCGTCGAAGAGGCCGGCGGCGGGCTGGTGATGACGGGCGGGCGAAAGAGCTTCGGCGAGGGTGGTTACCGGAAGTCGCCGGTCGAGCCGCTCCTGCCCGTTTCCCTCGAGGTCCGGGAGGAACAGCGCAAGGCGGCGGTCGCCATGTCCATCGTGATGGACTGCTCGTGCTCGATGGGGGCCACCGTGCCCGACGGCCGCACCAAGATGGAATTGGCCGCCGAGGGCGTCGTCGGCGCGCTCGAGCTGCTCGACGACCGCGACGAGGCCTCGGTGGACATGGTGGACACCGTCGCCCACGAGGTCTTCGGCCTGTCTGCCGTGAGCGACGGCCTTCCCCTGGGCAAGGTGGCGCGCGGCTTCTCGGGCGGCGGCGGCATCTACATCGGCGAGGGGCTGCGCGCGGGCAAGCGGCAGATACTGAAGAGCGACAAGCCGACCCGCCACGTGCTGCTCTTCGCCGACGCCGCCGATTCGGAACAGCCTGACGACTACCAGCGCACCCTGAGCCAGTTGGCCGAGGCGCACGTCACCGTCTCGGTCATCGGCATGGGCAAGCGAAGCGACTCGGACGCCGACCTGCTGGTGGACGTGGCGCACCGCGGGGGTGGGCGACTGTACTTCGCCGAGGACGTCACCTCGCTGCCGCGCATCTTCAGCCAGGAGACGCTGGCGGTGGCGCGCGCTTCCTTCGTGGACACGCCCACCGCGGTGAAGGTGGCGCCCGACCTAGGGCTCCTGGGAAAGCTCGAGCTGGGAGCGGGCGCCTCGGCCGGCGGCTACAACCTGGCCTACGCGCGGTCGCAGGCGAGCATCGCCCTGCGCACGGCCGACGACAACGCCGCGCCTTTTGTCTCGCTGTGGCAGCGGGGCGCGGGAAGGGTGGCGGCCTTTGCCGGCGAAGTGGACGGTTCCTACACCGGGGGGATGCGCGGGCTGTCCGGCTACCGGCCGCTGCTCGAGCAGATGGTGCGCTGGGCGATTCCCGCCGAGGGGCCGGTGCCGGACGCGGTGGCGCGGGCGACGCGGCAGGGGTCAGACGTACACGTCACCCTCGACTTCGACCGGGCGAACCCTCCACCCGAGGGCAGCGCCACCCTGGTGCTCTTGCGCGGCGACGGCGCCGGCTCGCCCGTTGAGCTACCCATGCGCTGGGAGGACGAAGACCGGCTGGGGGCGCACTACACGCTGCCGGGGACGGGCACCTTCCACCCGGTGGTGAAGTTGGGGCAGCGGGTGTTCCGGGCGCCGCCGGTGACGTTGCCCTACGCGCCCGAGCTCGAGCCCGGGTCGGCGGCTGAGGGCAAGGCGCTGCTCGCCGAGCTGGCGCGGGCGACGTCGGGCGTCGAGCGGCTGTCGGTCGCGGGGTTGTTTCGCGGCGCGGCGAAGAGCGCGGCCCCGGTGCCGCTGGCTCCGCTGCTGGTGGTGCTGGCGCTCGGGTGCCTCCTGGCCGAGGTGGCGACGCGCAGGTTCCTGTCGGGGAACCGGAGGAAACCTCGTGCCGCCGGGACTCCTGCGCGGGGAGCGACCGCCACCCACCCGACCCCGCGGGCGCACCCCGGGCTGCCAGTTCCGACGGCGTCATCGGTGCCGCCCGGCCAGCCGGAGCACGGAGTGGGCCGTGCCCTCGACCAGGCCCAGGAGCGAGCCGGAAAGCGTCTTCGGCGGTAGGCGAGGGGGCGTCTCCCGGGCGCTATTCGGAGTTTTGGCGTATCGCGAGCTACTATTTGGCTACTAAGTAGTCGCAAATTAGTAGATACGGAACGCCCGTGCAGATACCCGAGTCCGCCCCAGCC
>JAHFDQ010000288.1 GCA_023248915.1 Archangiaceae bacterium
CGCCTGAGCCTGGCCGCGCGAGTCGGTGTTGCCTTCAATCTGCAGGAAGGTGTTGCCGAAGGCGAGCAGCGTGTCGCCCAGCGCATCGAGCGTGAAGTAGCTGCCGGGCATGATCTCGTCCGACCCGGTGGTGAAGTGAATGGACAGGCTCTTGTTGACGATGGCCCGGTCGGTCACCTTCGGCTTGTCCTTGAACGCGAAGCTGTCTTCCACCTTCTGGCTCTTGTACTGGTCGGCCACCGCGGCCACGAAGCGCGAGTCGAACCAGTCCTTGGCGTCGACCGACTTGCTCACCACGCCCTTCTTCCGCCAGATGACGAAGGCGCCGTCGAACAGCGAGTTGAAGTACGGCTTGGGCCCCGACAGCCCGTAGAAGACCGCGTTGTCGGCGAAGGGCGTCAGCTTCAGCCCCGACAGCATGCCCGACACGTCGTCGGCCGCGAGCTTCAGCGAGGTGCCGATGAGCTGGTTCGCGCCTTGCGGGTCTTCCTTCATCACCGAGATGCCGTCGAACCAGCCGGCGACGAAGTCCTGCAGCGTCTTCGGGGCCTCGTCCACCAGTTGTTGCCGCGCGACCAGGGTGTCGGCGATGACGTTGGTGGCGGCGGTGGTCGAGACCAGCACGTGCGCCTCGTCCTGCCGGGCGGTGACGGCCGCCGACAGGTCGGGTTCCCAGGTGACCGCGGCGTCGACCTTGCCCGCCTTGAAGGCAGCGGCGGCCTGCGGCGCCTCGCTGGTGAAGACCAGGTTCTTCTCGATGCCGGCCCGGTCGTCGGGGGTCAGGCCCGACTGCGACAGCAGGTACAAGAGCAGCCAGTGCGAGGGGGTGAACTTGGTGGTGGCGATCTTCTTGCCCTTCAGGTCCTCGACCGACTTGATGGTCTTCAGGGACACGATGCCGTCGCCGCCGCGACTCCAGTCTTCCTGGATGACGGACTTGGCGGTGATGTTCTGCTCGGCCAGGCGCGAGGCTTCGTTGGCGTAGGAATCGACGGTGTCCCACATCAGGTCGATGTCGCCCTTGATGAAGGCGTTCAGCTTCGCGACCGGGTCCTCGAGCAAGATGAACTGGACGTCGAGGTTGTACTTCTTCTTGTAGAGCGACGCGGGGCTGCCCACCGCCATGCCGCCGTTCGCGACGATGCCCGGCGCGTGCCCGGCCCAGGTGTTGATGCCGACCTTCAGCGTCCTGGACAGCCGGCCGCCGCCGAGCGCCCCGGCGTTGGCCGAGTTCATCGCCACTTCGCCCTTGCCCGGAGCGTCCTTCAACCCGCTGCTGATGTTGTTGAAGTCTTCGCGGGTGACCTCGCCTTGAGTCTTGGCCTCGCCGGCCCCGGCCCAGCCCTTCACCTCGGCGCCGTAGCGCTTGAAGACGATGAAGCCGACCACGCCGATGCAGATGAGCGCGAGGAACACCTTGCTGATGGGGGTGAGTTTCATTTCGGAGTGGCTCCGTCGGCAGGAGGTACCTGAAAGAATTCGAGCACGCGGTGGACCTGGTCCTTGCGCGCCTTCGCGGCGCCCGAGAGCGCGACCAGCGAGGCGGTGCGCTTCTCGATGTCGCCCTTGGCCCGGGCGATCTTCTCGTTCAAGGCGCGAATCTCGGCCTCGGCGTCGGTCACGGCCTTGGCGGTCGCGGTCTCGTTCACCTTCACGTAGGTGTCGAGCGCCCGCTTCTGGTTCTGCGCCGCCTGGATGATCTTCTCGATCTCGAAGCCGAAGGCCCGGAGCGACGCCTCGACGATCTGCTTCTTCACCGGCTGCGGGGTCGCCTCGGGCAGGCCCTTCAGAAGCTCTTCGGCCTTCTTGACCCGGTCGAGCTCGGCGGCGTCCATGCCCGCCTCGCGGAAGATGGCGTCGAAGTCGATCGGAGCCCCCGCCGCGGGAGCGGTGATCTTGTCGAGCTTCAGGTTCAGCGCCGGCCCCGGAGGAGCTCCGGTCTGGCCGGCGAGCTCGGCCACCAGTTCTGCGGGGGTTTTTCCGCTCTCGGCCGCCGCGTCGGTGCCCACCTCGGCCCCGTCCTCGCGCTCGACGAACAGCCCGATGAACTTAGACCCCAGCCCTTTTTGCTCGGCCATGCCGCCCACCCCCGCGAGTGTTAGGTGCCGTTTCGCGAGCGCGTGGTTCTTATCAGACGCCGCAAAATCTGCTAGCGAGCCGTTTCATGGCCAAGTTCGAAGTTCATATCCCTGCGGCGCAGTCTGGTGGCTTCAACATGACTCTGCGGGTCGACGCCGACAATTGGATGGCGGCGCTCAAGACCGGCATGACCAAGCTCGGCGAGCAAGGCGCGTCGGTGCAGAACGTCCTGGTCGACATCCAGGACGACAACTCCATCCACGTCACCGAGGCCCAGTCGGGCCGCGTCTTCCGAATCCGCGAGCTCACCGAGGCCGAGGCCGCGGCGGTGCAGGTCAAGAAGCCGACCTCGCCCGAGCTGCCCGCTGCTCCTGCCCCGGCCGCTGCCGCGACGAAGGCGCCCGCGCCCGACGAGTCCGCCAAGAAGACCGGCGCCAGTTGGATGAAGGCGGAACCCGCGGCCACCGCCACTCCGGCCCCCTCGCCTTTCGGCGCCGCGCCGGCCGCGGCCGTCCCCGCCGACCAGGCCCCCACCCTGCCGGGCGCGCCCGACCCTGAACCGGCCGAACCCGCAGGCAAGAAGGGCAAGAAGGCCAAGACGGGCAAGAACGTCGCGCAGGCGAAAGCCGAACCGGCCAAGCCCGAACCGGAAAAGCCCGCGCCTGTGCCTGCGCCGGCGGCCCGGCCGGCGACCAAGTCCAGCGCCCGCGTCCCCGCGCTCGAAGCCAAGCAGGTGGTCGAGATCGAACAGCCGACCCAGCCGGTCGTCGGCGCCATCGGGCGCAAGCCGCCGACCGCCGACGAAGCGCGGCGCATCGAAGACATGCTGTCCGAGGTGTTCGAGCGCGTGCAGGACATTCACGACCAGAGCACCGAAGAGGCGGCGATGTACTTCCTGCTCGACCTGGCGCTCGAGAAGATTCCAGCCGAGTCGGGTTCGGTCTACCGGGCCGACGCCGGCATGGGCGAGTTGTCCTTCGCGGCGGTGCGCGGCCCGAAGGCCGCCGACCTGCTCAAGCAGAAGATCACCGTCCCCGCCGGCACCGGCATCGTGGGCTTCTGCGCGACCGAGGGCGTGTCGGTGGCGGTGTCCGACGTCGAGAAAGATCCGCGCTTCTTCAAGGCCATCTCGGACAAGCTGAAGTACTCGACCAAGTCGGTGCTCTGCGCCCCGATGATGACCCACGGGCGCACCTTCGGGTGCCTGCAGTTGCTCAACCGGAAGACTGACGCCCACTTCACCCAGTACGAGGTGGGGCTCTTAGCCTACCTGTCGCACCAGGCGGCGCTGTTCTTGAACGCCCGCGTCTGACGGCTACCGGCACAGCTCGCGCAGCACCACCGTCGCGTACGAGCCCCGGGGCAGGCTGAACGCCAGCTTCAAGTCCTCACCCTCGCGCACCTGCTCGACCTGCCCGAGCGGCACCCGGTACGGCCGTCGCGCCCCTTCGGTCTCACCCCGCCCGCGCTCGAAGACCTCGAGCTTCAGCCCCTCGGCCGACAGGAGCGCGCCCTCGGCCGCGGCCACCTCGCCGGCGGCGGCGGTCATCTTGGGGCCGAACATCGGGCCTGCCGGGCTCACCTCGAAGCGTTCGACGCGCGGCTGGTCGACCGCTGGGTCGGCGCACACAAATTCGCCCCCGGTGTCGTGCTTCTTCAGCACGTCGCCGGCCAGCGCCCGGTCCCAGGTGCCGGCGGAGAGCCGGGCGGCCAACAGACGGTTGAACAGCAGCGACTGGTAGGCCGAGAGGAACAGCCGGCGGCGGAAGCGGTCGGGAGCGCGCGGGAGCTTCCGCCCCTGGAGCAACAGCTTCCCGAAGCCCGCGTTGTCGTCGGCGGCGCCGAAGCGCTGGTCTCCGAACGCGTTCGGCACGCCGCGCGCGGCCAACCGGGTCAGCACCGCGGCGGCCGCGGCGAAGTCGCGCACGCCGCGCAGGCGCACCACGAAGCGGTTGCCAGAAAGGTGGCCCGTCTTCAGCTTGTTCTTGTGCCGGCGCCACCACAAGAGCCGCACGTCGGGGTCGAGGAAGGACGCCGCGAGCGGTTCGGCTTTCGCGGGCAGGCAGAACAACTGGCGCGTGACGGCCTGCCGGTCTTTCAGCCCCGCGTAGGACACGTCGCGCTCGGGCACCGCGAAGTGGTGGGCGAGCGCGCTGGCCACCTCGGGCGTCGCCCGGCCACGCTTCTCGACCCAGAGGAACAGGTGCTCGCCCTCGCCCGACGGCGGGTAGGCCGGCACCTCTTCGACCTCGAAGTCCTCGGGCACGGCCTTCCAGACGCCGCCGCACCCGGGCAGGTCGGCGGTCGCCAGGGGCAGCGCTTCGGTCACGGGCTCTCGATCGCCGCCAGCATCTCTTTGACGCGCCGGGCGAGGTCTTCGTCGGCGCGCGATTCGAGCAACTCGCCCGCCTGGAACAACAGGAAGAACATCACGTCGGACAGCGCCTCGCGGAACGAGGCCAGGGGCTCGCTGCCCAGCGTCGGCTTCATGCGCTCGTACTGGGCCAACAGCCGGGCCTCGTTGAGGCTACCGCTGTCGTCGAAGCTCAGGTTCGACAGCACCGGCGACTGCGACCGGGCCTGGCCCTCGAGGGCCGCGTTGGCGGCGGTCAGGAGCTCGCGCTCGCGGCGCTGCCTGGCCACCTCGTCGCGAATCTCGCGGAAGATGAGGTTGAAGATTCGGATGACGTTGCCGGCGTCGACCGGACCCCGCGCGGCGGCCGGGGCGGGGGCGCGGGTCGCGGGCGTCGGCGGCTGCGCCTGACCTCGCGCCACAGGCACTTGCGGCGCATCGGCGGCCGGGGCAGCCGGGGCAGCCAGCCCGTCGGACGTTTTTTCCGAGACCTGGGCGTAGCCGCCCTCGAGCAGGCGAAACACCACCCGGGTGACGTCGAACTCGGTCAGCTTCGCCGCCTGGCCCAGCTCGACGATGGTGCGGTGCCCGTCGACTTGCGACAGCACCAGGTCCTCTTCGGGCTCTAGCTTTCCGTCGGACGGCCGCTTCTTCCAGACGTACAGGCGCCCGTGTGGGATTCGCTTCCGGAAGTGCGCCATCTCGTCGATCTTCCGGATCGAGTCCATCAACAGGCTCTGCATCGACAGGTTGAGGCTGTGCACCGCCTTGTCGTCGAACTCCTGGTCCACCAGGGTGAAGGCGCCCTCGTGGCACAACAAGATGGCGTGAAAGATCTCGGACACCTGCACGGTCAGGCACTTGAACAGCTCGTGCGACTGAATTGCCCCGCGCTCGACCAGCGACCGGCCCACCTTCGACGGGGGCGTGTCGCGGAGAATCTCCTCGAGCCGTTCGCGGGTGGCGAACCCCAACCGAACGATGACCTCGCCGATGCGGTCGGACGGGTCGTCGGACGACGCGCCACGCACCTCGCCGTCGCGCAAGAGAATGGTCCGGCGGCCGCTGGGGGCGTGCACCTTGACGAGGCCGCTCCACCGCGACTGGCCGAGGAACGCCACCAGGTCGGACAAGGGAAAGGCCGACGCGTCGCCGGCCAGCACCACGCGCGGAGGGGCAATCTTCCCTCCGGCCGGCCGGGCGCGCACCAGGAACACCAGGTCGGGCGCGGTCGGCACCAGCACGAACTCGCCCGCGCGGCCGGCGAGCGCCTTCTGCGCCTCGGCGTCGGCCGGAACCAGCGCACCCCGCGCGTCGAGTGTGTAGCGCGAGTCCACCTCAGTCCGCCGCCCAGGCGCCTTTGTTGGCCTGCCACTCGAGCTCGTCGTCCACGGTGTGCTCGAGCATCACGGGTGAAAGCCCCAGGTTGAGCAGCCGGCCGTTCACGTACACTGACGGCGTGTGGTCGACTCCGGCGGCCTTGCCGGCGTCCTTCGAAGCGTTCAGCTCGTCGACGTATTTGCCGGCGTCGGTGGCCTTGCCCAATTCCCGCGGGTCGAGCCCCAGGGTCGAGGCCAGCCGCCGAATCTCGGTCGGGCTGAGCGTCATCTGGTTCTCGAAGAGCAGGTCGTGCATCTCCCAGAACTTGCCCTTGTCGCGCGCGAAGAGGGCCGCCTGGGCGGCGGGCATGGCGTTGGGGTGGCCCGAAAGAGGGAAAGGGGCGAAGCAGACCCGGGCGGTCTTGCGGGCCTTGACCAGGTCTTGGAGCATCGGCCTCGCCACGGCGCAGAACGGGCACTCGAAGTCGGAGTATTCGACCAGCGTCACCGGCGCGTCCTTGGCCCCGAAGCACTGGCGGTCGTCCACCTTGAAGCTCGCGCGCCGCTCGGAGAACGACTGGTAGTACTTCGACAGCTCGATGATGACGTCGGTGGCCGCCACCCCCGCCGCGGTCTCCGACGCGGCCAAGAGCGCCATGCGCTTGGCGTGCCGGCAGCCGGTGTGCTGCTTCAGGCAGGCACCCAGCGAATGCGGGCAGCCGCAGTAGCAGAACTCGTCGGCGAAGACGGTGGCCAATTCGCGCTTGGCCGCGGCCGGCAGCTCGGAGAAGTCCATGCCCGGCACGTCGGACAGCGCCATCGCCGCGGCCTTGGCGACGGGTTCGGGGACGGGCGCCGGCGCAGGTGTCGCCGCGGCGTGGCCGCCGGGCCCCGCGTAGGCAGGGGCGACCGCGGCTGCGAACCATAGGCAGGTCACCCAACGGGCGGCGATGCGCGAGCGCTTCGGGGCCAAAGTGGCTGCGCTTGTAGCCACCCCCGGGGGGCTTGTAAAGGCGCGGCGCCGCTCGTGCGCAGGTTGCTTGCCCCGCGCCGGAGCCGGTCCGTAAGATGGGGTCGAGATGGCCGAGGAGAAGACGAAAGTCCACGCGATCGCCGATCTGCTCGGCAAGGCGCGCCAACAGAACGCCTACCTCATCCAGATCAGCGCCAAGTCCGCGGCGGTCGTGGGTCGCATGTTGAAGCTCGAGGGGCTCGAGGTGGTGCTCGGCCGCAGCCCCGAGTGCCAGCTTCAGGTCGAGGACGACGGCATCTCGCGCAAGCACGCCAAGGTGGCGCTGGGGCCCAACGGCCACTTCCAGATCGTCGACCTGGGCTCGACCAACGGCACCTTCCTGAACGGCATCAAGGTGGACATCGCCATCTTGCAGGACGGCGACAAGATTCAGATCGGGCAGAACACGGTCCTCAAGTTCTCGCTGCAAGACCAGCTCGAAGAGCAGTACCAGAAGAGCATCTACGAGTCGGCTACACGCGACGGCCTCACGCGCATCTTCAACAAGAAGTACTTTCTCGACACCCTGAAGAAGGAATTCGCGTACTGCCTGCGCCACCGGGTGCCCCTGTCGATGGTCATGTTCGACGTCGATCACTTCAAGAAGATCAACGACACCTACGGCCACCCCGCGGGGGATTACTGCCTGACCCGGATTGCGCAGCGGGTTTCCGAGACCGTGCGCACCGAAGACCTGTTCGCCCGGTACGGTGGCGAGGAGTTCGCGCTGATGCTGCGCGAGTCGGCCGAAGAGCGGACCCTGGCCTGCGCCGAGCGCTGCCGGAAGGCCATCGACACCGCCGACTTCACCTTCGGCGGCACGCCCATCAGGGTCACCATCTCACTGGGCGTCGCCACCCTGCTCGATTCCGACTACTCCCAGCCCGAAGAGCTGATCTCCGCCGCGGACAAGTACCTCTACCGGGCGAAGAAGGCCGGCCGCAACCGGGTCGACGGCAAGGCGATCAGCGGCCCGTAGGGGAGCTGGGGCTTC
>JAHFDQ010000723.1 GCA_023248915.1 Archangiaceae bacterium
TGACTGTCCGGCTCCCAGAGCTTCCAACAGGACGCGAGCGGGGCCCCCTTCACGTAGGTGACCTTGTCCACCCAGGTGTTGCTGTTGGCGTACAGCTTGTTCGCCGAGAGAAGCTCCAGCTTCTCCTCATGGCTGTGCCCGCCGACGTAGGCGCTGACCTGCACGGGCTTCAGCACCTCGTCGGCCAGGTCGCGGACGTATTCGGGGAGGCCCTTGCCGACGCCCACCTTCAGCAACATGGCGAGGACGGTGCCCAAGTTGCTCACGACTCCGGTGACGGGGTTGGGGACAATGGCGTTGACGAATGCTCCGAGGAACTCGAAGGGCAACGTCCCCAGGGTGAAGCCGATCAGCATGGTCGCCGCCGCGGGGTCACTCATGAGCGCGTCCCGAAGGTCGCGGGCAATGCCTTCGACGGCCGCGGGGGTGATGGGGGGGTGGTTCTGGTGGTCGAAGATGTACGAGACGAAGTCGCCGTCCGGCACGGTGTTGTTGGCGTACACGAAGGGAGTCGGAATCGCCGAATTCCCTTCGCGCCTGTTCTCGGTGGGTGTCACCCACTTCTCCACCAGGCTCCGTCCGAAGCAGCCGGGGCTGTTGTTGTACTTGTCCTGGCGGTGGCCGTGCTCGTAGTGGACCTGGTAGACGGGGTCGTCCATCGCCTCGGTGGCGATGACGAAGCGGTCGTTGCCGCCCGCCATCGCCTGGTGGACCTTCTTGCAGAGGGCGTCCGCCTTGGAGTCGAACCTCAAGGGGTCGTCGTGGTTCCCCACGAGGTAGGTGACGTGGTTGGCCGGCGCAGAGAGGAAGTCCTTCACGGCACCGAAGACGTCGTGATTGATGGGGTTGTTGATGAGGCGTTGCAGGCGGTCGCTGACGGAAGGCGCGCCGTTCTTCACGGCGACGGACCAGATGTCGAGGACGTCGCCGTTCAGCACCAGGTGGCCGGCCCGGCTGGGCGCGCGCTGAGCGGCGTCCTGGGCGCACCAGCGGACGCAGTTGTAGAAGCCGGCCGTCTTGAGCATGTCCGTCGCTGGCGTGCCGTCGCCCATATGGAGGTCGCTGAAGACGTAGAAGATGTCGCCCTCGTGCGGCGGCTCCACCCGGTGCACGGGCACCGAGGCCGGCTTCTTCGTGGAGGTGCCCGCGCCCGCCGGGCCTGTCGCCGGGCTCGACGCCGGCGCCTTCTTGCCGGAGCTCAATCCGCCGAGGGCCAGCGTGCCGCCGGACGGCGTCTTCACCACCATGTTGGGGAAGATTCCCCGCCAGCCGGTGGCCGCGAACGAGGGAGGCTTGGGCTTGAAGCTCTTCGCCGGAAACTTCACCTTCAGGACGGGGAAGGCCGGGACTCCGGCCGCCGGGCGGTCTGTCACTGTCACCTCCGCCTCCGCCCAGGCGAGCCCGGTCTGGACTACGACGACGTACCTCCCTGGAGGAATCTGGGTCGCCGGGTTGCTGCCCACCGGTGGCACCGTCAGCTCGAGGACGGTTGGGCTGAGCGCCACGGCGGAGACGGGGACGTAGGTGAGGCTGGTTCCCGTCCAGGTGGCCAGGTCCGTCAGCTTTACCGTCAGCCCGTACGCCCAGTTGAAGGCGTTGACGTTGGGCGAAGTCACCCGGACTTTCGTCCCCCCCGCGGCAGCGGCAGGCAAAGCGACGAGAATCGACCCCCGGTCGCCGAAGGAGGTCGTGGCGGGAGGCGGCGTCGTCTGCCCGGTGGCCTCCCGCACCACCAGCAGCGACTGGCTCTCGGCCAGTTGCACGCCGTTGCCCGCCACGACGCAGTAGTCATCGGGCGCCATCTGGTTCGGCATCCAACCCACCGGCGGAATTCGGATGGTGAAGGTGACGGCGTCAATCACCGTGGCGGTGACCGGGACGCCGTTCAGCGTGTTGCCCCGACCGAGCACCAGCACCGCGCCAACGCCGTTGGCGACGCTGAAGACTGAAGCGCTCGGCGACCGGACGGTGACGACGTCGTCGGCGGTTACGAAAGCCTTGTCGAGGGTGAGAATGCCCCCGGCGGACTGGAGCGACATGGTGTTCCCCTCCTTCGGCAGGACGCGCCCGGGCCGTCCTGGCACATAGGCCGCCGAGTATTGCCGCCGGGACGACGCGACGCACGTCAGAAGAGAGAGTCGATGGTTGAGAGGTAGAGGTTGCGGGAAGGCAACAGCGAGCGCGGGCGTGCCCTGTCGGACACGCGCACAAGGACGGTTGAGACGAACAAGCACGCCAAACGCCAAGCCCGAGTTGCAGAGTACTGGGACGTTGGGGAACGGTCTTTCCGTGATTGCCCGGGGCCGGTGGTCGCCGGATCGGTCAATGGAGGCGCGGAGTCCCTGGACCCGGGACAACATGTGCGAGACGAGGACGGGCGCCTTGTCGGCGTAATCAGCCGTGTCGGCGGACAGCCGAGGGCTTGCGAGGCTGAATTCGGGTGAACGCGGCGGGTGGTCTGGGGCGCTCTTCCCCCCTGAGAACGCCCCGAGGTGAGTTCGGGTGAGCTTCGCCGCGCGTCGCTGAACCGTGCAAATTG
>JAHFDQ010000724.1 GCA_023248915.1 Archangiaceae bacterium
GGGCCGCGGCGTCGGGTTGCCGGCGCTCACCGGCCTCAGCCGCCCGTCCGCCCAGAGGTACTGGGGCCAGCCGGTGGCGGCCTCGGGGACGACGGACCATCGCCGCCGCGTTCCGTCGAAGAGCAACAGCCCGGCGTCGCGGGCGGCGGGCCCCATGAGCGCGAGAGCGCGCGCGGCCAGCGCCCGGGGCGCCTCGGGCTGACGGCTCGAGGGCGCGGGCCGGCGCGAGCCGTCGATCCACAGCCCCGTCCACTCGCCACCCCGCGAGCTGAAGAGGAAGGTGGTGCGGCGCGGCCCGCCGGTTCCTCCGCGGGGGGACGAGTCGACCAGGACCGCCCCGCCCGGGACCGTGAACAGTCGCGGCGCCGCATTTTCCCCCGGCACCGAGAGGGGAGTCCACGCCCGCGCCTTGGCGTCGTAGCCGGCGGCCAGCACGCGCTCGGGCAGGACGTCGCGGGTGACGGCGACCAGGTCGTCGCCCTCGGCGGACGCCACCTGCGCCGCGACGTCCAACATGCCGGGGTCGGGCAGTTCGCGCCATTCGGCGTCTCCCAGGCACCACGAGAGGCCGCCCCGGACCTCGGTCACGTACGCCGGTCGCTTGAAGGCGTAGACGCAGCTTCGCCCCACCAGCGTCAACCCGTGGGCTTCCGGCAGGCGGGGCACGGGCTGCCAGGTTCGCCCGGGCACGTCGAGCACCCAGGGTGGCACGGGCGCCTGGCTCTTGACGAAGAGCCGCCCGCCCTCGAAGGGTTCGACGTCGAAGTGAGGCCCCACGTCTCTGGGCCCGCCCAGGACGGCGGCCCACTGCGAGTCTTCGAAGACGCGCGCCTCGAGCCCCCCGTCTCGCTCGGCGATGAAGGTCAGCGCCGGGCCGACGAAGCCGCGGTAGGCGACGTCGGAAGCCGAGTCGAACCCCGCCGGCGGCAGCTCGGACAGCGCGAGCTTGCCGCAGGGAGGCGGGTAGGGCGCGGTCTCGTCAATGCGCTTTCCTGACGCGTAGCGGGCCACCGGCACCGGGCGCCCGGCGTCCCACGTTTCGACCTGGATCACGTCGCCGAGCGGATCGTAGTGGGTGGCGTTCGCCACGAGGCCGGGGGCGCTCCGCTCTCTCACGACCTTCGGAGCCCCGTCGGGGTAGGGCTCGCGCCCGGAATCTTCCGAGTAGTGCGGAGGCATCGGCCCTGAACCCGACAAGAGCTTTGCGGCGGTGCCGCTAGCCCGGGGCTTGATGGGTTCTCTCGACAGGATGATCGGGTTGAGGGTGCACCGGACGCTGGCCTCGCCCCGCGGCAGGTTCCACGTCGACACTTCCGAGCTCAGGCAGGCTTCGACCTCGGAGGCGCGCACTCCGCCGCGCGTCACCTTCATGTCCTCGACGGCTCCGTTGGCGGTGACGTTCCATTCGGCCTGGGCGACGGCGAATGACCGGCCCAGCAGTCCAGAGAGGTCATGCGACAGCGGACCGCTCCGCGTCAGCTTCTGCAACAGATCGCGGATGACGCCCGCGTCGGCGCCGGTGGTGGCGCCAGCCGGCTGCGGAGGCGGAGGAGGAGCCGGAGGAGGCGGTTTGGCGAGGTCGGCGCACTTGAGGACCTGGGTTCGGCGCTCGCGCGCCCGCTGGGATAGCGCCGCCGCGTCCAGGGTGCCGCTCAGCACCTCGCAGGGCTCTTTGAAAAGCCCCTTCGCGGACTCGAAGACGCGGGCGTCCGAGAGGTGCGTGCCCGTTCTCACTTGGAATTCGCGGGGCTGCACGAGCAAGGTCAGCTTCACGGTCACACCCCCGCCCGAGGGAGCCGGGAAGCGGATCATGCTCACCTGCTGCCGCACACAGGCCACCACCTCGGAGCTGGCGAGGGTGCCATTTGTCCGCGGCGAGCCGTCCACCTTGCCGTCCGGGAGGATCTTCCACGTCAGCGTCAGCTTCCCGGACACGTTGGCGCCGTGCAGGGCTGCGCGCTCGGCGCAGTGGGCGAGGTACGCCTGGCGCGCCTTCAGGGCCTTGTCCACCGTCGCGGGCGCGAGGGTGCCGTCGCCTGAGAGCTCGGGCGGGCGCAGGGTGACCGACATGGCCATGCCCGAACCCATGACCGAGACGACCCACAGCGCCGCCACCCAGGCGCTCATCCGCGCTCCTTCCGCCTCTCGACCCGACCCTACTGTGGCACGCGCGATGTTCGTCCAGAAACAGGGCCGCCACGAGCCGGCCAGAGGCACGGCAGCGCGCGGTGAGGCTGCTGATGTCGGCGCTCGACGGCTGGAGGCCGCCGCCCGGAGTTCAGGGCCCTGGGTGAGCCTCGGTCGGGCGTTCGCGGGGCACCGGGTAGGGTTCTTCGCGGCTCAACCTCTGGGGGGTGACGCACGCCAGGAAGCGCTCGAGATCGTACAGCGCCGCTTGGCCCGCCGGCGCGAGGAGCGGCGGAAACATGAGGTCGAACGCGTGGCCGGTCCGCGGGTACTCGACGTAGACCGCCGGCACGCCCGCGTCGACGAGCGCGCGGTACAGGCGCCTCGCCGACTCGAACGGCACGATCTGGTC
>JAHFDQ010000289.1:0-7363 GCA_023248915.1 Archangiaceae bacterium
TCCGAAGAGTCGCTCCCGACAGAAGGTGCGAACTCATCCTCGAACCACTGGAGCTGCTCAAGCGCGTTTCGGTGTTGGTGCCCGCGAACCGCCGAACCGGGCACTTCACACGGTGGCCCGATTCGGTCACCTGGGCCCGTGCCGGGGCGTGTGAGAGTAAGACACGGTGAAACCCTCCGGGTTCCAGGGCTCCATCCTGCGGCCGACCATGGCGGTTTCGATGCAGCGCACGAGCTCGGTGCTCAACCCTTGGCTGGTCGTTCGCGCGGCCTGAACGACTCCGCCCGGTCCAAACGAGTACCTCACGTCGAACTGGCGGACCTCGGTCTTATCGTCGGGGTCCCATCGAAGGAAGCACTGCTGATACGACTTTGCCGCCTCGTCGACTTGTCCCGGGGCGACGACTTTGATTGGAGTGGGCGGCGGTTCGGGTGGGTCTTCCCTCTCGGGTGCGTCGCCCCCCCGCTCTTCATGCGTCGTCCAGTAGAGCCCCCCGCCGCCGAGCGCCGCCAGCGTCACGATCGCCAATCCCACCGGCCACCACTTCCGGCTCGCCGGCAGCCCGGCGGTCTTTCGCCGCAGCGGCGGCACGGCCAGGGCCGGCGTCGTCGTCTGGAGCGCGAGCAGCGGCTCGAGCGCGGCGCCGATCGCGTCCATCGACTGGGGACGTTCGGCCGGGTCCTTCGACAGGCACTTCAGCACCAGCGCCTTGAGCTCGCCCGGGAAGGGTTCGCCGGAAGCCGTCAGGTGGGGCAGTGGCGGGGGAGGCTGCTTGATGACCTTGACCGCGAGCGCCGCGAAGTTCGACGCCATGAAGGGCAGCTTGCCGGACAGCAGCCAGTAGAGCACCACGCCCACCGCGTAGATGTCGGCGCGGTGGTCGACAGTCTTCCCCGCGGCCTGCTCGGGCGCCATGGTGATGGGCGTGCCCAGAATCGTCCCGTCCATCGTCGCGATGGCCGGCGCATCGGACCCGGCGGCCGTCAGCTTCGCGATTCCGAAGTCGAGCACCTTGACGTAGTCGGGGTTGCCGTCGCGGGTGCACAGGAAGATGTTGTCGGGCTTGACGTCGCGGTGCACCACGCCGACCCGGTGGGCCGCGGCCAGCGCGTCGCAGATCTGGCGCACGATGGTGAGCCCGCGGTGAATCGGCACCGGCGCCTTCTCGCCGAGGGCCGTCAGCGTCTGGCCCTGGAGCCACTCCATCACGCAGTAGACCGCCGACGGCCCGTTGGGGCCGAGCTCTTGCACGAAGTCGAGAATCTCGACGATGTGCACGTGGTTGATCTGGTTCACCGTGCGCGCTTCCTGGAAGAAGCGCTGCACCTGGGTGTCCTTCTTGTACAGCTCGGGCCGCAAGAGCTTGATCGCCGCCTGCCGCCCCAAGAGCTTGTGCCGGCCCAGGAAGACCTGGCCCATCGCCCCCTCTCCCAACAGCCCGATCAGCTCGTACGGGCCGAGCGCCTTTCCCACCCCGTAGGCCGCCGCGCTCGTGGCGGTCGCCGCCGGCTGCTCGTTCCCCTCCGATGGTGCCGGAACCGGCGGTGGGCCTACCCGGGTCGCCAGCGACTCCTCGGGCCGAACGGGCACCGGAGCGGCCAGCGCCTTCTTCAGGGCGTCGCCGAACTCGCGCGCGGTCGAGAAGCGGCGCGCCGGGTCGGGGTCGAGGCAGCGCCGCAGCGGCTCGCCGAGCCGCGCCGCCGAGGCGGGAAACCGGTCGAAGGGCCGACCGCCGCGCCCGTCAGGAGAAGACCCCGTGAGCATGGCGTAGACCACCGCGCCCAACGAATACACGTCGGCCGCGACGGTCGGCTCGCGCACCGCGGCCAGCTCGGGGGCCGCGAACCCTTCGCTCAGGGTTACTTCCGCTGCCGCGCGCGCGATCGCGACCGCGAAGTTGGCGAGCTTGGGCTTCAGGGCCTGGCGGCCGCCGACGAGGAAGACGTTCTTCGGGTTGATGTCGCCGTGGGTGACACCCCGGCGGTGCCCCGCCTCGGCCGCTTCGCACAGTTGGCCCGCCAGGTCGACCGACTCAGCGGCGGACAGCGGCCCTTCCTGGGCGAGCACGTCGGCGAGCGTCGGCCCGCTCAACCGCTCGCTGACGATGCGCCACCGCCCGTCGGCCAGCCCTTCGACCCTGAGCGTGCGCTGCACCACCGGGTGCACCATGCCGGCCGCCGCCTGGCTCATCGCGACGAACTTCTTGCGGACGTGCTCGGCGCGAAGGGTGCGGGCGTGCACGACGGTGACGCTCACCTCTTGCCCGAGCTCTTTCGAGAACCCGGAGAAGGTCTCCCAGGCGTCGTTCGACACTTCGGGGGTGAAGGTCTTCAGCTCGTCCAAGGCAGCCGTAGCCTACGTCAAAGGCCGACGGAGCACCCCTTCGCGGCTCAGCGCTTCAATTGCCTCAGCCAGTAGCTCTCGACGCCGTTGGCCTGCGCCAGGCGAAACACCACCCACTCGGACCGGCCGACGGTCGTCGAGAAGCGGCCCCGGGCGTCGGTCGGGACGCCCTTGCCGTTGACGTACAGCTTCGCGCCCCGCGGGGCGACGCCGCTGGCCACCGTGCCGGGCGCGGCGCGCTGCCCCTGTTTCGGGGCGGTGATGGACAGGCCCACCAGCGGGTTGTCGAAGACGATGTCCATCTTGTTGGCGCGGCCTCCCTTTCGCTCGACCCCGTTGGCGCCAAGCGGAGTGGCCGACCAGATGTAGCTGCCTTCCGACAGCTTGCCGGACTCGACGGTGTACCGGTTCTCGGTGGCCTTTCGGTCGACCAAGGCCTGCTTCATGTTCGCGGCCGAGTAGACGCGGAACCGGTAGCCCTGCGCCCCTTCCGACGCCGGGAAGGTGAAGGTGAGCGTGGGGACGACGGTCTGGAAGAGCACGGTCGCGGAGAGCCCGGTCTCGGCCACCTGGTCGGTCCGGGGCGCGGCGTCGCGCTGGACGGACGCTTCTGGGGAAAAGCGCGTCCGGCCGGTCGAGGCCACCTTTCCTTCGCCGTCGTAGGACCGCCAGAAGAGCTCTCCGCTGCGCGGAGGCTGCACCCGGACGAAGTCCTCACCTCGGCCCGCGACCAGCACCTGGGCGAAGTCGGCGTCCGACGCGACCTGCACCCGGGCCGGGTGTTCGCCCACCGCCAGCCCGACCTCGGGCAGCCAGCCATAGACCCGCGTCCGCCGGCCCTCCGGCAGCATTAGCACCGGGCGCGGCAAGGCTGTCACCGTGACCCCTTCGGCGTTCACCGCCCCGGACTCGCCGGCCTTCACCGTCTGGATTTTGCCCCCCGCGGTGACTTCGACCTCGCCGGCGAGCACCGCGACCTTTGGGCCCTGTTTGTCGCGGGTGACGAGCGCGGTCGCCTCAAGGGTGCTGTGGAGCAGGAACGGCGTCTTGCCGGTCAGCGACACCGCGCCGGGCACCGTGCCGTCGAACGCCGCGGCGAAGGCCATCGAGGTCATCGCCAATGTCAGGGTGTTGCCGGCGCGCTCGTGGCTCGCACCGTCGAGCGTGCCGGCGGCCGCGGCAGGCAGCCGAACCGATACGCCCGGTACCGCGACCTGGGCTCGGGCGGTGTTGCCTACTTGGAAGGCGCTGCCCTCGACCAGCGGCTGGGGCCCCTGGGCGGCGTCGGCGAACTTCGGTTCACCGGGCTTCTTCACCTGCACCCGCCCTTCCGGAACGAGCTGGGCATCGAGCTTGGCGGGGGCCGGGGCCTCGACTTCGGCCAGGTCGACCACCGGAATCTTGCAGACTTCGAGCTCGAACCGCTGGCCCTTGGTGGCCGAGGCAGTACCGCCGTATTCGAGCACCTGGGTGATGGTGCCCATCGCGACGTCCACCCACAGTCCGTTCTCCCGAATCGTCACCGTGGCGTGGGCTCCCGGCGAGAGCGTCGTCTGGCCGAACCGGGTGAGCAGGCGGGTCTCGGTCTGTGCGTCGTCGCTGAGGAACTTGATGACTCCGGCGCCGATTTCGACGGCGTCGAGCGTTTCCCCCAACTGGAAGTGGGTGAACTCACCGAGCTCGAGCTCTTTGGAAGCGCTCTTCAGTACCGCCCGGCTCTTCGCACCCGTGATGACGGTGTCCCGCGCGTAGAGCGGGCCGAGCAGGGCGGGCTTCGGCGGCTCGGACCCTCGTGTGAGCTGGACGTCGCCTTCGGCCAGCCACAGCCGCGCGACGGCTTTGGCCCCCGCGCCGGCGGCGGGTGCCTTCGGTTCCGAGCACGCGGCCAGGCTGAGAGCCGCGACCCCGACGAGTACGGCTGACGCTCGGTTCATCGAGGCGCGGGCTGGAGCTCGCAGTGGATGATGGCCTGGTCTCCGGCGGCGATCTCGACCTTCTTCACCTGGGCGACGAAGCCGGGAGCGTCGATGACGAGCGTGTACTTGCCGCCGGGCAGCTCGAGCGAGAACCGGCCGTCGGCGTTCAAGGGCACGTCGCGGTGAAGCTCGTCAACGCGCACGCTCACCTTCGCCGTCTTCCCGCCGGCGAGCCGAATCAGCCCGCGCAGCGTGGCCGGCGTCTTCTCGCCCTGCTTTTTCAAGAGGAAGGGCACGGTGGCCTCGCCCTCGGGAGGCACCTGGACGACGTCTTCGCCCAGCGCGTAGCCTTCGGCCTTCACCCGAACTGTGACCAGGCCGGGCCCGACGCCGGGAAGGACGAAGGTGCCGTCCTTGGCGGTGCGGACCGCCGGCTGGCCTTCGGTGGAGACCTCGGCGCCGGCAAGCGCAGCCTCGGGGCTGGCCGCCTTGACGGTGCCCTTCACCGTGCCAGGGCCGGTGGCCGGAACGAGCGTCAGCGCCACCTCGGCGACGCCGCCCGCGGAGACCCGGACCTCGGACAGCGCCGGCCGCAGCCCTTCGGCGGAAGCGCGGACCGTCGCCGAGCCGGGGGCGATGCCAGACAGCTCGAATTCACCGGAGGCGTCGGTCGAGGCGACGAGCCCCCCGGCCTCGACGCGGGCTCCGGACGCCGGACCACCGCCTTCGCCGAGCTGGACCCGCCCGCGCACCGAGCCGGTCGTCGGCATGCTGCGCGGGCCCGGCAACACCGCCATGAGCCCCAGACCGGCGCGAAGCTCCTTCTGCTTGTAGAACCAGTCGCCGCCGTTCGAGACGGCCCGGGTCCACGAGACGTCGAGGGCGAGCGCCAAGTCGTAGCTGCCCACGGTAAAGCCGCCCACCGCCAGCTGAGCGCCCGCCCCGTACCACCCGGACCCAACTTTGTGGCTCGGCGTGGCAGGCGTGCCGGAAATGCCGCCGGCCGGCGCCCAGGCGCCCGTCACGTAGACCTGCCCGCTCACCGGGCCCCACGGCTCGGACACGACCGCCACGGTGCCCACCGGCCCGAAGGAGAAATCTGTCGTTTGGCTGTCCGTGTCAGCAGCCGACGGGAACACTCCCGGGGCCTGCCCCGCCCCGAGGCCCAGGCGAGCCTCGAGCCCGATTCGGTCCATCACCGGGTACCTGCCCGCGGCCTGAACGTGCAGCCGATATCCCGTGAGCCCAACCTCGGGGCCGGACACTGCGTCATTCACGAAGCGCTGGACCTTCAGGTGTTCGAACGAGCCCTCCAGGTTGACCCCAAGCCAGTCCTTGAAGAAGTAGCTGCCGGCAACTCGGACCTGTGGGGCCGAGAGGAAGTCGGCCGCTGAAATGGCGGTCGTCACACCGCCGGTCGAGACCACGAAGTTCGACTGGTCTGGGGCCGTTCCCCCGAACGAAACCGAGAGCCGGGCGGTCGAGAGCGCGGAAGTCCTCGTCGACCCCGCCACCTCGGCCGTTTGCCCCCACGCCTGCGCCTGAATCACCACCACCGCGAGCGCTACCACCCGATTCCAGCGTGCGAACGATGTCACGAGAACCCCTGCGCAGGTGCCGTTTGCCCGGTCGCGACTCTACACCGGGTCTGGCGGAGCACCTCTTCCGAATTCGACCGGGCGCCGCCCCGGGGCTGACGGCTGTCCAATTCCCGGTCCACGGTTGCCGGAGGCATGGAATCGACATATGTAGATGCGACGATATGGAGTCCCTCTCCGACAGCTTCCGCGCCCTGGGCGACCCGACGCGCCTGCGCATCTTGCGCCTGGTGGCCGAGGCGCCGCTGAACGTCAGCGAGCTGGTCTCGGTGGTGGGCGTGGCCCAGTCCTCGGTCTCGCACCACCTGGCCAAGCTGAAGGGGCTCGACCTGATTCGCGAGGAACGGCAGGCTGGCTACACCTTCTACTCGCTGGCGGTGGGCCAGGACGACCGGCGCCGGCCGCTGATCGAGCTCGCCCGCGAGGGCGACGACGGCGCGGGCGACCAGGCCCGGCTGACCGACCTGTTGCGCCAGCGCGAAGACCGCCAGGCGCTGAACGAGCGGCTGCTCGAACCCGGCCAGTCCTGGTTCCTCTGGTCGAGCGCCCTGGCCTCGCTCTTGCCCGCGCTCGACGTCGCCGATTTCGGCTGCGGCACCGGCGTGCTCTCGGTCGCTATGGCGCGCTGGGCCCGCCGGGTGGTCGCCATCGACCAGAGCCGCCAAGCGCTGGACGAGGCCCAGAAGCGCGCGGCGCGCGAAAAGGTGAGAAACGTCCAGTTCCTCGAGGAAGACCTGCACCGGCTGTCCCTGCCGAGCGGCAAGAAGGACCTGGTGGTGCTGTCCCAGAGCCTGCACCACGTCAAGACGCCCGGGGCGGTGCTGCGCGAGGCCGCCCGCATCTTGAAGCCCGGGGGGCGCATCGTGGTGCTCGAGCTGATGCCGCACGACGAGCGCTGGGTGAAGCAGCGCCTCGGCCACCTGCACCTCGGCTTCACCCCCCGCAGGCTGGAAGCCGACCTGGACCGCGCCGGTTTCGCCGGACTCTCCCTCGAAACCCACGCCCGGAACGGCAGCTCTCCATTCCGCGTGTTCCTCCTGACCGGAGCCAAGCGATGACGGCCCAACCCACCCTGACGCCCGCCGAACGCGACGAGCGCCGCCTGCGCGTGCGCGCTCTCCAGGCCGCCCTCGGCGAGCGGGTGCTGGTGCTCGACGGCGCCATGGGCACGTTGCTGCAGGCGGCCAACCTGAAGGCGGCCGACTTCGGCGGCCCCGAGCTCGAGGGGTGCAACGAGCAACTCGTGCTGACCCGCCCCGAGCTGATCGAGCAGATTCACGCCGACTACTTCGCGGCCGGCGCCGACATCGCCGAGACCAACAGCTTCGGCAGCACGCCGCTGGTGCTGGCCGAGTACGGCCTGGCCGAGAAGGCCTTCCTGCTGAACCGCCGCGCCGCAGAGCTCGCCCGCCGGGCCGCGGCGCGCTTCTCGACGCCCGACCGGCCGCGCTGGGTGGCCGGGTCGATGGGGCCGACCACCCGCGCCATCTCGGTCACCGGGGGCGT
>JAHFDQ010000289.1:7373-7750 GCA_023248915.1 Archangiaceae bacterium
ACACCCGCAACGTCAAGGCTGGGCTGCTCGGCTACGAGCGGGCCTTCGCGCGCGCCGGCGACCGCGTGCCCGTCGCCGTGTCGGGCACCATCGAGCCCATGGGCACCATGCTCGCCGGCCAGTCGGCCGAGGCCCTGGCCATCTCGCTCGAGCACGCCGACCTGTTGTACCTGGGGCTGAACTGCGCCACCGGCCCCGCCTTCATGACCGACCACGTGCGGACGCTGGCGGCGCTCTGCCGGTCGCGGGTGGCCTGCGTGCCCAACGCCGGCCTGCCCGACGAGAACGGGCTGTACCTGGAAACGCCCGAGATGCTGGCGCGCGCCCTGCGCACCTTCGGCGAACACGGCTGGCTGAACCTGGTGGGGGGATGCTGC
>JAHFDQ010000034.1:0-3289 GCA_023248915.1 Archangiaceae bacterium
GAGTCGGTTCCCCCGCCGCCGTCCGGTGGCGCCTGGCCCGAGTCGCCGGCCCCCGTTCCAGGCCCGGCCACGCCGACGCACGCGGAGGCGCCGAGCGCGAGCAGGCACGACAGCGCGGCCGCAAGCGGAACGTCCCTCGATCCGCGCCGGTTCGATTCGGGGAATGATTCACGGACCAAACTGGGAGCCATAAGGCGATGTTAATCGGGCGGCGCCCGCACGAGAAGGCAGGCCCGCCGAGGCCGAATTTTCGGGCGTCGGCGGATCAGCGACGGCCGCTGAAACTTGCGCCGGGCCACCGGTCGCGTGGTATCCCTCCCGCGCTATGGGCGACCTCGATAAAGCGAACGTCAAGAAGCAAGCCGCACTCGACTACCACGCGAACCCCAAGCCCGGGAAAATCGAAGTCGTCCCGACCAAGGCGTTTCGCAACCAGCGCGACCTGTCGCTGGCGTACACGCCCGGGGTCGCCGAACCCTGCCTGGAGATCGAGAAGAACCCCGACCTCGCCTACAAGTACACCGCGAAGGGCAACCTGGTGGCGGTGGTGTCGAACGGCACCGCGGTGCTTGGGCTGGGCGACATCGGCGCCCTCGCCGGAAAGCCGGTGATGGAAGGCAAGGGCATTCTCTTCAAGAAGTTCGGCGGCATCGACGTCTTCGACATCGAGATCAACGCGCCCGACCCGAAGCAGGTCATCGAGGTGGTGGCGGCGCTCGAGCCCACCTTCGGTGGCATCAACCTCGAGGACATCAAGGCGCCCGAGTGCTTCGAGATTGAAGAGGCGCTCATCGAGCGCATGAACATTCCCGTCTTCCACGACGACCAGCACGGCACGGCCATCATCTCGGCCGCGGGCCTCTTGAACGCCCTCGACCTGGTGGGCAAGAAGATCGACAAGGTGAAGGTGGTCTTCTCGGGCGCGGGCGCGGCGGCCATCGCCACCGCCCGGCTGTACCTGGCGCTCGGGTTGAGGCGCGAGAACGTCGTCCTCGTCGACCAGAAGGGCGTGGTCTACAAGGGCCGCCCGCACCCGACGAACAAGTACAAGGACGAGTTCTGCGCGCCGGCCGACTGCAAGGCCCGGACTCTCACTGACGCGCTGGTCGACGCCGACGTCTTCGTGGGCGTGTCGAAGGGCGGCATCGTCACGGGCGAGATGATCAAGAAGATGGCGCCGAAGCCCATCGTCTTCGCGATGGCCAACCCCGACCCGGAAATCACCCCGGCGGACGCCAAGGCGGCGCGGCCGGACGTCATCATGGCGACCGGGCGCAGCGACTACCCGAACCAGGTCAATAACGTCCTGGGCTTCCCCTTCATCTTCCGGGGCGCCCTCGACGTGCGCGCACGGAAGATCAACGTCGAGATGAAGCTGGCGGCGGTGCGGGCCCTGGCGGCGCTGGCGCGCGAGGACGTGCCCGACATCGTGCAGAAGGCCTACGCGGGCGAGAAGCTCAAGTTCGGGCCCGACTACATCATCCCGAAGCCGTTCGACCCGCGCCTGCTGCTCCGGGTGCCGCCGGCGGTGGCCGAGGCGGCGATGAAGACCGAGGTGGCGCGGCAGCGCATCGACGACCTCGACGCCTACCGCGACCGGCTCGAGCGGCTGATCGGCAAGAGCCGCGAGGTGATGCGCCCCATCATCAGGAAGGCGCAGGCGCAGCCGAAGCGCATCGTCTTCCCCGAGGGAATCGACGACCGCATTCTGCACGCCTGCCAGGCGCTGGTGGACGAGAAGATCGCCGCGCCCATCCTGCTCGGCCTCGAGAAGAAGATTCGCGAGAAGATCGCCGCGCTCGAGCTCGACCTGGGCGACGTGCAGATCATCAACCCCGAGCTGTCGCCGAAGCTCGAAGGGTACGCCAAGGCGCTGCTCGAGCTTCGCCACGGCAAGGGGGTCAACAACCTCGACGAGGCGCGGCACTACCTGGCCGACCGCAACGCCTACGGGGCGATGATGGTGCAGCGGGGCGACGCCGACGGGCTGCTCTCGGGCAGCCGGTCGGCCTACTCCGAGACCATTCGGCCGGCGCTGCAGGTCATCAACCTGCGCAAGGACGTCAAGCGCGTCAGCGGCCTGTACGTGATGCTGCTGCAGAACAAGGTGCTGTTCTTCGCCGACACCACCGTCAACATCAACCCGAGCGCGGAAGAGATGGCGGAGATCGCGCTCTTGGCGGTCGACCAGGTGCGCTTCTTCACCGACGAAGAGCCGAGGGTGGCGATGCTGTCGTACGCGACCCACGGCACCTCGCGCCATCCATCGACGGCGAAGGTGACGCATGCGACCCAGTTGGTGCGCGAGCGCCGGCCCGGCCTGGTCATCGACGGCGAGATTCAGGCCGACGTGGCGCTCGACGCCGAGCTCCGCCGCGAAATGTTCCCGATGTCGCCGCTGAAAGAGAACGCCAACGTCCTCGTCTTCCCCGACCTCGACAGCGGCAACATCGCCTACAAGCTGATGCTGAAGCTGGGCGGCGCCGAGGCCATCGGCCCCATCTTGATGGGCATCGACGCGCCGGTGAACGTGCTGCAGCGCGGTTCGACGGTGAACGAGGTGGTGAGCATGGCCGCCGTCACCGTAGTGCAGGCGCAGGACTTCGCGGCGGCGAGAGGCGCGCGGCGGTAGAGAACGGGCCTCGCGGCGCTACGGGCAAGCGTTGCCGGCGCACGCGCCGGCGTTGCAGAACCGGCCGAAGCAGCACGGCTGGCCAGTTCCTCCGCAGGAAACGCAGGCGTTGGCGCCGTTGCACGCGAGGTAGGGGCCGCAGTAGCTGCCTTGCGTCGCGGGGCAGCAGCGCTCGCCGGTTCCTCCGCAGGGGACGCAGGCGTTGTTCAAGCGCGTGGTGTACGGGGCCGTGCAGTTGACGCCGCCGCCGCACGAGGGCTGGCCGAGCTTGCCGCACGTGCCGCCCTGACAGCCTCCGCCCAGGCACACGCCCTGGCCGGCGCAGGTGCCGGTGTTGGCCACGCAGGTGTTGTTGTTGGCGTTGCAGCAGCCGCCGGCGTTGCAGACGTTGCCGTCGCAGCACACCTGGCCCGACCCGCCGCAGGTGCTGCACTGGCCGCCGTTGCCGCACGCGAGGCCGGACGCCGTGCAGAAGTCGTTCGAGTTGCCGTTGCCGGGGCAGCACTGCCGGCCGCTGCCGCCGCAGCTGTTGCCGCCGGTGCCGCAGCTGCCGGGGTTCGCGGCGCTGCACGTGCCCAGGCCCCCGGCGCAGCCCGCGTCAGGCGGCACACAGCTCTCGCCCGCGCAGCACGCGCCTGAGATGTTGCAAGTGGAGTT